>JBJTMR010000024.1:0-12083 GCA_046070625.1 Bdellovibrio sp.
TTAACGCCCCCAAAGGCAGAACCTTTCCATACACGACCCGTGACCAATTGGAACGGACGGGTAGAGATCTCTTGCCCCGCGCCAGCCACCCCAATCACGATGGATTGACCCCAACCACGGTGCGCACACTCTAGGGCCGCACGCATCAGGCTGGTGTTCCCCACGCACTCAAAAGAATAATCCACACCCCATTCCGTCATTTCCACAATCACTTGTTGAATCGGTTTGTCGTGTTTTTTAGGGTTCACGAAATCAGTGGCACCAAATTTCTGCGCCATTTCCCATTTTCCATCGTTGATGTCGATGGCGATGATGCGGGATGCTCCGGCCATTTTTGCACCTTGAATGACGGATAAACCAATGCCACCCAAACCAAACACGGCGACCGTCGCACCTTTTTCAACTTTAGCTGTATTTAACACAGCCCCAATACCTGTCGTAACGCCACAACCAAGCAGACAGACTTTGTCCAAAGGTGCCGCGGGGTTGACTTTTGCTAGTGCGATTTCTGGAACCACTGTGTATTCCGCAAATGTCGAGCAGCCCATATAGTGATGAATCATTTGGCCATCTTTAGAAAAGCGAGACGTGCCATCTGGCATCAAGCCTTTACCTTGAGTCGCACGAATGCGAACGCACAAGTTTGTTTTGCCAGACAAACAGAACTTACACTCTTTACATTCTGGAGTATAAAGCGGGATGACGTGATCGCCTTTTTTCAAAGTGGTCACGCCTTCGCCGACTTCTTCGACGATGCCGCCGCCTTCATGACCCAAAATCACAGGGAATAAACCCTCTGGATCTGCGCCAGACAAAGTGAACGCGTCTGTGTGGCAAACACCCGTGGCAATTACCTTAATAAGAACTTCGCCCTTTTTAGGTCCTTCCAAATCGATTTCTTCAATGGTTAGAGGGGCTCCAGCTTTCCAGGCAACGGCGGCTTTGATTTTCATAGGGGACTCCTTAGGGATGTTTGAATGAACGAATTATAGGAAGTTATCGCGTTCTTGACTAGCTACCTAAAGGAACAATACTGTTTCTGTATGGAAACAATAAAGTCTCTGCAGGGAATCATTGCTTTTGTGAAAGTAGCTGAAGTCGGCAGCTTTTCTAAAGCCGCCGAACAATTGGGAGTTTCTAAGTCCCATGTCAGCAAAAATATCAGTGTCCTGGAGGGCGATTTAGGAATCGCGCTGTTGGTGCGTTCAACGCGCAGGGTGCAACTGACCAGTATCGGAGAACGCTTCCTGGAGACCTGTCGCGAATCCTTGAACAACTTGGATTCGGCAAAAAAAGAAATCTTAGATCTTTCCGAAACGCCGCGCGGGACATTGCGCGTGACGTTGGCCGGGATTTTTGGAGAAGACTATATTGCCCCGGTCGTCATTGAGATGGCCAAGAAATATCCAGACCTTAAAGTCGAGCTGAATTTTTCAACGCGAATTGTGGATTTAATCGAAGAAAAATTCGACGTGGCCATTCGTATTGGTCATCTGGAAAACTCTTCCTTGATGGCGCAAAAAATTGCTTCTCGTTTTGAGTACGTGGTCTGTTCGAAATCCTATCTTGCCAGTGCTCCGCCATTGAAAGATCCCCAAGATCTGATTCATCATAACTGCATCGGTGAACGCACCTCTTGGAATTTCAAAAAACGTGGTAAGAACTTTCAAGTTTCTGTAGGTGGCAATTTCAAAAGCAACAATCCACGGGTGATGCAAAAGGCCGCCCAGGCGGGGGTGGGGATTGCAAGATTACCGGGTTCTTATGCCTTTGAAGAAATCAAAAAAGGCCGACTGGTGTCTGTGCTAGAAAATTTCAATGAAGGCAAAAAAGACATCTGGGCGGTGACCCCGATACGCCATAAACAAAACATCAATGTGAAGATCTTTATCCAGGAAGTTAAAAAGCACCTATCTAACGAATACGCTCACGTCTTGTTTTAAAGTTTCGATATGCGACGCAGCAATTATGGGCTCTGCGGGCATAAAAAAAGGCCCTGGGAATGAAGGGTTTCACCAGGGCCGAGGGACTCGTGTCTTGTTTAAGAGAGGAGCGAGGTCACATAATTGCCTAAAGTGCCCGGTAACACGAGTTAAAAGTCCGTAAGATATTGATTTTATTTATTAAAAAACTGTCATATAGAATCTTCCAAAAAAGTGAGTGGGGCACCTTGACGGACGCTCTCTGCGCCCCACATTTAGTTTGTCTATATAATGCTTTAGCTCGAATTTTAAGGAGACATGGGTATGGGTAAAATTATTGGTATCGACTTAGGAACGACGAACTCTTGCGTTGCGATTATGGAAGGCGGCGAGCCGAAAGTTCTCGTGAATGAAGAAGGTGCGCGTACCACTCCGTCAGTTGTTGCTTACACTAAAGACGGTGATCGTCTTGCGGGTCAAATTGCTAAACGTCAGGCTGTAACAAATCCTGAAAACACAATCTATTCTGCAAAACGCTTTATTGGTCGCAGATTCGAAGAAATTTCAGAAGAAATTAAACTTGTTCCTTACACTGTAGTTGCTAAAGGCAACGACTGTGCTTTCAAGGTGCAAGGTAAAAACGTTTCTCCGGAAGAGATCGGTGCTGCGGTTCTTGCAAAACTTAAAAAAGTTGCGGAAGACTATTTGGGCGAACCGGTAACTGAAGCAGTTGTAACTGTTCCAGCTTACTTCAACGATGCTCAACGTCAGGCAACGAAAGACGCGGGTCGCATCGCAGGTCTAGAAATCAAACGTATCATCAATGAGCCAACAGCGGCGGCATTGGCGTACGGTATGGATAAAAAGAAAGAAGAAAAAATCGCTATCTTCGACTTCGGTGGTGGTACATTCGATATCTCCATTCTTGAAGTTGGTGACGGTGTTGTCGAAGTTCGTTCAACGAACGGTGACACTCACTTAGGTGGTGATAACTTCGATACGATCATCTTGGAATGGTTGATCACTGAATTCAAAAAAGACCAAGCGATCGATTTGAAAAACGATAAAATGGCTCTTCAACGTTTGAAAGAAGCAGCGGAAAAAGCAAAAATCGAACTTTCATCTGCACAAGAAACTGAAATCAATCTTCCGTTTATTACGGCGGATCAATCAGGTCCTAAGCATTTGCAAACGAGATTGACTCGCGCAAAATTCGATCAAATGACTGAAGAACTAGTAAAACGCTCTATGGAGCCTTGCCGCAAAGCTTTGGCTGATGCTGGCTTGAAAGCTTCTGACATCGACGAAGTTGTTTTGGTGGGTGGTTCGACTCGTATCCCTTCAATCCAAAAAGCAGTTAAAGACTTCTTCGGTAAAGAGCCAAACCGCACAGTGAATCCAGACGAAGTTGTGGCAGTGGGTGCCGCAGTTCAAGGTGGCGTTCTTGCTGGTGATGTGAAAGACGTGTTGTTGCTTGACGTAACTCCACTTTCACTTGGTATCGAAACTTTGGGTGGTGTAATGACTCCGCTTATCGAGCGCAACACTGCAATTCCGACTAAGAAATCACAAGTGTTCTCGACAGCAGCAGACAACCAACCAGCGGTAGACATCCACGTTCTTCAAGGTGAACGTAAGATGGCTGGCGACAACAAAACGTTGGGCCGTTTCGAGCTAGTGGGTATTCCACCAGCTCCACGTGGTGTGCCTCAAGTTGAAGTAACATTCGACATGGACGCCAACGGTATCCTTCACGTTTCTGCAAAAGATATGTCTTCTGGTAAAACTCAGCAGATCAAAATCACTGCACAAAGTGGTATGTCTGAAGCGGAAATTAAACAAGCCGTTGCAGATGCTGAAGGTCACGCGGAAGAAGATAAAAAGAAAGCTGAGGCAGTAACTCAAAGAAATAACTTGGACAACTTGGTTTACCAAACTGAGAAATTGATCAAGGATTCTGGAGCCCAATTGCCTGAAGCTGAAGTGAAAACAGCTAACGACGCTATCGCTGATGCTAAAAAAGTTCTTGAGAACAAAGGTGCATCTGCTGATGAGTTGAAAGCAGCTTTCGACAAGCTTCAAGCTTTGACTCACACAATGACTTCTGAGCTTTACAAAAAGCAAGGAGCTCAAGGTGGTGGTGACGCCGGTCAAAACAACGGCGGCGGCGAACAAGCTGGCGGCGAAAACAAAGGTGGCGATGACGTCATCGACGCTGACTACAAAGATGTAAACTAAATTGTTTAGTACTTAATTGTAAAAAACCAAAAGCCGAGGCCATAATAAAGCCTCGGCTTTTTTTTTGAGGTGATAGATGGAATTGCAGCAAATTTTCCAAGACGCTCGTTTGTTGAAATTTAAACGCGGCGATGTCATCTATAAAATGGGAGAGTTGCCTCAAAATATCTATCTTTTGCAGTCGGGACTGGTGGGGCTGGTTGTCTGGGGAGAATCCGGAAAAGATCACTTGCTGCGACTGTTTAAACAGGGCCAGATTTTTGGGCATCGCAGTTTTTTTGCCAAAGAAAAGTACCACGCCTCTGCGACTGTTTTGCAAGACACTGAAGTTTTGGTCTTATCCAAGGATGAAATGCGGGCACGCATGAAGGGCAATTGTGATCTGGCCGAAAAGCTATTGGAAACCTTAGCGACTGAATTGCGCCGGTCCGAGGAAAAACAAGTTGTGCTGACGGAAAAAGACGTGACGGGACGAATTGCCGAAGCCGTAGTGTATTTTAAAGAACTTCATCCCACTCATTCCTGGACACGTCAGGAAATAGCGGATTTCTGTGGAACCACCGTGGCGACGGTGATTCGGACGCTTGCGGGGTTTGTCGATGACGGCCTTATCGAACAACAAGGCCGCGAAATTATCATTCTTAAAAAAGACGAACTATTGGCCCAAGGGTAGTTTAATATAACTCACGCCGTTGTCCTCTGGAGGCGGCAAATGACCCGCGCGAATGTTGATTTGAATACTTGGCAATAAAAGTTTCGGCGCGCTTAAGGTCGCATCTCTTTTGGTTCTAAATTCGACGAACTCAGTCTTGCTGGTGTGCGCTTTCAATTGAATGTTCTTTTCTTTTTGCTCTGCCACACTGGTTTCAAACTTTAATTCACGACCATTGGGTTGATAATCGTGTCCCACGAAAATTCTGGTTGAATCAGGTAAGTTATAGATTTTTCCGTGAACAGAATCATATAAAGACTCTGCGTTTCCTGCCGGGAAGTCACAACGACCGGTGCCTGAATCTGGCATAAAGATCGAATCCCCCGTAAACAGAGCATCGTCGATTAAGTACGAAGCACATGCGGGAGTATGCCCTGGCGTGAAAAAGGTTTTAATCTTTAACGAACCGACTTCAAACGTTTCCCCTTCTTTTAAAAGCACGTCGAAATCTGCCCCAGAAACATTGAAATCTTTTGGCATGTTGAAGACTGGCTTAAAGATTTTTTGCACTTCTGTGATACGTTCGCCGATGGCAACCTTGATGCCTGGAAAGATATTTTTAAATAATTGCGAACTGGAAAGGTGATCCGCATGGGCATGGGTTTCCATTACATAGTGCGGTTTTAATTTGTTGTCTTTGATGTAAGCAACAACCTGATCTAGGGATTTAGTGCTCAGTTTAGAGGTCGCAGGATCATAGTCCCATACCGGATCAATAATCACCGCATCCAAGGTCTTGGTGTCATGAACGACGTAAGTCAACGTTGAGGTTGCTGGGTCAAAGAAGTGTTGGATTTGGATCTTATTCATATTGAGACTCCTTCAGGGAATGGCCCATTTAAACGGTCTGTTCTTGCTTCAGAATAACCCATAAAGGATTTAGCCATTATGTTCCCGAGCATAATTGTCCTTCGAAGAATAGCGGTAGGATGAGTTCATGTGAAGGAGAAACATTATGCGCGAAATAACCTGTGAAGAACTGCATAAAAAAATAGACGGCGTGCGTATTGTCGATGTCCGCACTCCAGAAGAATTTGTCGGAGAGCTAGGGCACATCGCCCAGGCGGAATTGATTCCCATGGGGCCAGGATTGGTTGAGTTTTTACAGCAGCTTCCTAAAAACGACGAAGTCATTTTCGTGTGCCGCAGTGGCGCTCGCTCTGGACAGACAACCTTACTCAGTGAGGAAATGGGACACACCCGCACGTTCAATATGATCGGTGGGATGTTGAAGTGGAATGAGCTAGGATTTTCGAAGGAGTTTTCAAAATGATGCAATCTATTTTGTGGGCCTTGGCTGGTGGCGCCTTAATCGGTGTGGCGGCCTCGATGATGTTGATTTTTAATGGGCGAGTCACAGGGATCAGCGGAATTGCAAACGGCCTGTTGACCTATGTGAAGGGCGACTACCTTTGGAGAGCGGCCTTTGTTGCGGGACTCGTCGTGGGTGGTGTGGTTCTTGGTGCAAGTCATCCCGAGTTTTTCGTAAATACGACAAATCGCTCTGATGTCATGATTGCCCTGGCGGGTATCATCGTTGGATTTGGGACCGTGCTGGGCAGCGGCTGTACCAGTGGACACGGTGTTTGCGGGATGTCCAGAATGTCTCCGCGTTCCTTCATTGCTACGATTGTTTTTATGATGGTCGGTATGATCACTGCCACAGCACTTAAATATTTGATGGGGGCACAGTAATGTTCCAGCAAAAACATTTTCGAATTGGAGCTGCCTTTTTAGTGGGGTTGGTATTTTCCCTAGGTCTTGGAATCTCTGGTATGACCCAACCTCAAAAGGTCGTGGGCTTTTTACAGTTGGGCTCTGGATGGGATCCCTCATTGATGTTTGTGATGATCGGAGCAATCCCGATCCACGCGTTGGTGTATTACTGGATTCGTAATAAGAAATCGCCGCTATTTGATAGCAAGTGGCATGTGCCAACGTCCAAAGAGATCACGAAGCCACTGGTTATCGGTAGTGCTCTTTTTGGATTTGGATGGGCCCTTGGAGGCTATTGCCCGGGACCAGCGCTGACGTCGCTTGGGGCGGGTTCAAGAACAGCGATTTTGTTTGTTGGATTTATGGTGCTTGGAATGGTTTTACAAAGGCTGTATCAGCGCTTTTTAAAATCCTAAAAAAGAGGTTTTAAGTGGAACTGTTAGGCTATTTCGGTGCGACGTTGATTGGAATTTCCTTGGGATTTCTGGGTGGCGGTGGGTCGATCTTGGCAGTGCCACTGTTGGTGTATCTTTTTAAAATTCCTGCGACCAATGCCACTTTGTATTCGCTTTTTATCGTCGGAATGACCAGCTTTGTGGGATTTCTGCGCGCTTCACAAAAGCAACAAGTGAATTTAAAAGCCCTCGCCGTGTTTGCGGTTCCCAGTTTAGTGGGGGTTCTTTTTATACGCCGAATGATCCTGCCGCAGTTGCCTGTGGTGATGGACTTCGGTTTGTTTCATTTAGATAAAAACACCCTCATTATGGGAGCGTTTGCCTTGGTGATGCTTTTGGCCTCTGTCGCCATGATACGTCCGAAGATCGCGACCGCCCCAAACGCGGCTTCAGATTCTTTGGGATTTTCGATGGCCAAGGCCTTGGGGGTTGGAACCGTGACGGGCTTTGTCGGGGCCGGTGGGGGATTTCTAATTGTACCTGCCCTGGTGGTTATGAATCGTTTGCCGATGAAAATCGCTGTCGGAACTTCGTTGGGGATTATTGCCTTTAATTCGTTTTTTGGTTTTATCAGTGACGCGATTACGGGTGTGTCCATTGATTACGTTTTTCTGGCAAAAGTATCAGCTTTGGCCATCGGCGGAATTATTGTGGGCTTAAAATGGGGGCAAAATACTTCAGAGGGAAAACTAAAACCTCTTTTTGGGTATTTTACTTTGATCATAGGGGCTTTGATCTTACTGGCTCAATTCGCAAAAAAATAACCCTGTACGTTGAGGATTGACCAAAGGTTTCAGAGGAATAGGATAAAAGCTCGAGAGTCAGTGATTCTGTTGAGGTAAAAATGCATAAAGAGATTTATCCCGTTGATCCATCCGTTGAAAAGCACGCGCTCATCAATAAGCAAAAGTACGAAGAGATGTATGAAGCATCTATCAATTCTCCCGATAAGTTTTGGGCAGAGCAAGCGGAGCGCTTGGATTGGTATAAAAAATGGGACAAAGTCAAAGATACGAACTTTCATAAACCCGTCAGCATCAAATGGTTCCAAGGTGGAAAACTGAATGTTTCCGTGAACTGTATCGATCGCCATCTTGCTAAACGAGGCGATAAAGTGGCGTTGATCTGGGAAGCTGATAAACCAGAAACTCCATCAATCAAAGTTACTTACAAAGAGCTATCGCAACACGTAAATCGCTTTGCCAATGTCCTTAAAAAAATGGGCGTTAAAAAAGGCGACGTGGTCACCATCTACATGCCGATGATCCTGGAAGCCACTTATGCGATGTTGGCGTGTGCTCGTATCGGTGCCGTTCATTCTGTCGTGTTTGGAGGCTTTGCGCCAGATTCCATCGCGGATCGCGTGAATGATGGAAGTTGCAAGTTTGTGATTACGGCCGATGCCGGCTATCGTGGACAGAAAGTGATTCCTTTAAAAGAAAACGTCGACAAAGCTGCGTTGAAAACGCCCTCTCTTGAAAAAGTGTTGGTGGTTAAATACTCTGGCCATGCAGTTGAAATGAAATCTGGTCGTGATCTTTGGTATCACGAAGTGGTGCAAGAAGTTTCGGATCAATGCGAACCCGAACAGATGGATGCCGAAGATCCTTTATTTATTCTGTATACCTCAGGCTCTACTGGAAAACCGAAAGGTGTCTTGCATACGACGGCGGGTTATTTATTGTGGGTCAGTATCACTCACGAGTACGTTTTTGATTGTCATGAAAATGACATTTACTGGTGTACTGCGGATGTGGGATGGGTCACAGGACACAGTTACATTGTGTATGGGCCGCTAGCAAATGGATCTACCTCTTTGATGTTTGAAGGTGTGCCGACGTATCCAACACCGTCTCGGTTCTGGGAGGTCGTGGATAAGCATCAAGTTAATATTTTCTATAGCTCGCCAACAGCGTTGCGTTCTTTGATGCGTGAAGGGGATGCGTGGGTCAAAAAAACGTCACGCAAATCTTTGCGTGTGCTTGGATCGGTGGGGGAGCCCATCAATCCGGAAGCTTGGGCTTGGTTCCATGATGTGATTGGTGACGGACGTTGTCCTATTGTTGATACGTGGTGGCAAACTGAAACGGGTGGCCACATGATCACGCCAATGCCAGGGGCAATTGCGCAAAAACCGGGTTCTGCGACATTGCCATTTTTTGGTGTGCAGCCCGTGTTGTTAACTTTGGAAGGAAAAGTAATCGACGGACCTGGCGAAGGTGTGTTGGCCATCTCTGATTCTTGGCCGGGACAAATGCGCACAGTGTTTGGTGACCATAAACGTTTTGAAGACACTTATTTTTCAAACTATGCCGGATATTACTTTACGGGCGATGGCTGTCGTCGCGATGAAGATGGCTATTATTGGATCACAGGCCGCGTGGATGATGTGATCAATGTTTCTGGTCATCGATTGGGAACCGCTGAAATTGAATCCGCCTTGGTTGCCAGCCCTCGAGTCGCAGAGGCTGCCGTCGTGGGGTATCCGCATGATATCAAAGGTCAGGGCATTTATGCTTTCGTGACCTTGAAGTCGGGGGAAACAGCTTCTGAAGAAACCCGTAAGGAACTGATTCAGCTGGTTCGCAGTGAAATTGGACCGATCGCGACCCCAGATCTTATTCAATGGGCTCCGGGCCTGCCAAAGACTCGTTCTGGGAAAATCATGCGCCGAATCCTGCGTAAAATTGCGGAAAATCATCCAGATCAACTAGGTGATATCTCGACGTTATCTGACCCCAGTGTTGTCCAAGAGCTTGTAGACAACCGTATGAACAAGTGATAGGTTGCCGCTATGACGACACGCATGATGACTCTATTAGTTATGGTTTTAGGCGCGGCATTTAGCCGTTTGATTCCACACCCTTGGAACTTTACTGCGATCGGTGCTATGGCACTTTTTGGTGGGGCTTATTTCCCATCTAAAAAATGGTCGATGGTGGTTCCCATGGCAGCCCTTTTCTTGAGTGACCTTGTTTTGGGTTTCCATGAAACAATGTTGTTCGTGTATTTGGGATTCGCCTTGGTTGTGATGTTGGGTTGGATGTTGGCTGAACAAAAAACTGTCACTCGCATTGTGACAATGTCTTTGATTTCCAGCTCTGTCTTTTTCCTGGTTTCAAACTTTGGAGTTTGGGCGATGGGCTCAGGCTATGCACCGAACCTTCAAGGTTTAGTGGCCTGCTTCGTGGCTGGCATTCCGTTTTTCGATAATCAAATTTATGGCGATTTATTTTTCAGCGGTGTGATGTTTGGAAGCTATGAGCTTCTAAAAAAATATGCACCCAACTTTACGGGTCATTCAAAGCTTGCTTAAGTTTTTTGAAGGTGAAGTTTTGATGAAGGCTCCGGTTCGGGGCCTTTTTTTATTTTAAGTGGCAGTGACAATGAATCAAAAGCTAGGTCTGCATAGACCCATTTTAGACGGCAAAGTGAATTTCCCATTGTGTTTAGCGCCGATGGTGGGACTGACACACGTGGCATTACGTGAAGTGATGCGAGAATATTTGCCGGAAAATGCTTATACTATTTGGCCTACGGAAATGCTGAACTCGCGCCGCATTCCAGGTGAAAATCTGCAAACCACTCCAGAAACCATGCGTGCAGAATTTGAGCCGGGCCTGGTGCCGCAAATTCTGGGTAACGAAGAAGACGCCATCGCGGAAAGTGTAAAACGTCTGGTTGAGTGGGGCGCGGAAGCGATCGATATCAATATGGGTTGCCCCGTGCAGAAAGCCTTGAAGCACAATTATGGTGTCGCTTTGATGGGAGATCCATCCTATGCGGCAGAAGTCGTGCGCATGACCGTCAAAAATTCCTCGGTCCCTGTCAGCGTAAAATTGCGCGCGGTAGGGAGCACGAAAGAATTCGACGAACTTTTGACGTTCGTTTCCGGCTTAAGAAACTCTGGCGCGGCCTGGGTGTGTTTGCATCCCCGAACCGCAGCGCAAAAGCGTCGTGGCAGTGCGGATTGGGAACAAATTAAACAACTTCATAAAGCTGTCGACTTCCCTGTGATTGGCAATGGTGACGTGCAAACCGCCGAAGATGCCATCAACATGTTAAAAGAAACTGGTTGTGATATGGCGATGGCGGGGCGGGGTCTTGCCGCCCGTCCGTGGATGTTGTGGCAATTAGGTGAAGAGCTGGGTTTTGCTCCGCCTCCGGGGAAAGAGAATCAAAAAGCCCCACGCACCTCTGAAGAAGAAGGCGCTGAATACGGTCGCTGTCTGTTGAAATTAATCGAACGCTGTCGTCATTATTTTGGCGAAGACTTAGCGATGCGCAAAGTGCGTTTTTATGTACGCACCACCAGCGTGTGGTTGGCCTTCGGAAATGCCTTAACGGGGGTTTGTGCCAAAGCGAGAACTATTGATGAAATGATCGAAGGCGTACAAAAGTTTTTCGCAGCTCCCCACGAAATGAGTCTTCGCACGGAACTCCGACAATAGATCCGTGCCTAATCGGACCACTTTTGAAAAATCCAATAAGGACTTTTTGCCTTGAGAACCTGCAACTTGTAGTGATTCGCAAGCCACGCCATGGTTTTTTCTGAAAAGAATGTGACATGGGTCAAATCACGGCGATAGTGCCAGTCGTGAAAATGAGCTCCACCTTTGTGGGCAGAAGTCATCACCGCTAAAATTCCACCGGTTTTCAGTAAACGCAATTGGCGTTCAATTTCCACGCGGGGATCGTGAAGATGTTCCCATACTTCAGTGCTGGTGATGACGTGATAATTTTTGCGTAATGCATCTTGATCAGGGAAGTAAAAGAGATCGTAATTTGTGACGTTATATCCTTTACTAACCAAAGTAGATCCCAAGAATGCCGTGGGGCCACAACCGAAATCCAAAGCCGAAATATCACGAGGCAAGCGTTGCGCTTTTTCGGCGAAAAGATCGACTTCTTTGATCAGAGGCGCCAAAAAAGCGCGGTAACCGGCCTGGTCTTCGTTCTGATGCAAATCGTAGCGCGCCTTTTCATCTTGAGACGTCATTCGTTCTGCAGGTTCCATAAAAATCAAGTCACAGTCAGCAC
>JBJTMR010000025.1:0-2635 GCA_046070625.1 Bdellovibrio sp.
ATAGGCTTTAACGAGGCCCATGGACTAGGGACTGGTAAAAACAAAGGATTGTACAACCGTGATTTCACGCAACTCGAAAAATCAACGCCCGCCTTTTGAGAAATGGTATTCCTACATTCTCTTTGCATTTGTCGGCTACTGCCTCGCGGACCTTGGTATTCTTGCCTATAGAGATCGTATGCTCCCACAATCCGCTCCCCCAGCGCGTCCCAAGCCTCCCGCTCCGGACAACTATGTCAGCAGTGGCGCTTACAATGGCATCACCGGTCGTAACATCTTCGCTTCTAATGGCTTGATCCCCGATCAATTAGTAGACAAATCAAAAGGCGATGCCGGTCAAAAAGAAGCGGACCCTGTTCTTTCTCAATTGCCTTTAAACCTTATTGGCACTCTGGTCCACTCCGTACCTGAAAAGTCTATCGCTTCCATCGAAGTCAAAGGCAAAAACCAAGTGATTTCCTACACTCCAGGTAAGGAAGTCGAAGGCATGGCTTCGATTATTCGTGTCGAGCGCCAAAAAGTTGTTTTCCGCAATCTGAATTCAAACCGCCTGGAATACATTGAAATGAAAAAAGATGGCAACAAAGTCAGCTTCAGCGGCGGCCTTAAAGCTTCGGCGGGATCTGGCGGAAAAGAAGTCCAAAAAACTTCCGATAACACCTTCGCTATCAAACGCGCGGACTTGTTGAAATACACCAATGATCTTTCGAGCATTTTGATGCAAGCTCGTGCCGTTCCAAATCGTGAGCCCGGCACCGGCAATATCAATGGTTTCCGTATCCTTGATATGCAACCTGGCAGCATCTACGAACAACTCGGCATTCAACGAATGGACGTCATCAAGTCCGTCGATGGAACTCCGGTAGACAGCCCAGCAAAGGCCATGGAACTTTATAACACCTTGAAGAATTCCCCTAAAGTAACTCTTCAAGTTGAACGCGGCGGCAAAACCGAAACAATGACTTATAACATCCAATAATTCTTTGGAATTATTGGCCGCCGAAATACTCCGGCGGAGCCGGAGTGAATCAGGCGCGTAAGCTGGAGCAGAATGCTCCTACATTTGAGAAAATATTAAACTCCTCAGGAGGAGAGAGAAAAATGAAAAAATCCGTCAGCATAGGACTTGCTTCGTTGATGACTGCCCAACTTATTGGGCCTGCCGCAAATGCGCAATTTGAGGACTTTCCACCTCCACCACCTCCACCAGATTTTGGTAATGCTGAGCCCGAACAAACTCCTGACTTTAGCGCGCCAGCAGCTCCAGTCGGCGGCACTCGTGGCGGTTCTCCTTCGGCAGGATCTCGCGGTGGCGCCCAGGGCAATGAAATTCTAAATAAAAATGCCAAAGGCAAGTTCGCCAAAGCTTCTCCGGAAGATATCACCAACGAAAACTTTCCAGAGACGATCGATTCCTTTGACTATCCGAATGTAGAAATCACGGATTTGATCAAAGCGATGGGCGAATTGACGGGCAAAAACTTTATCATCGATCCCGGCGTGCGAGGCAAAATCACGATCACAGCTCCATCGAAAATCACGGTGGCAGAAGCCTATAAAGCGTTCTTGTCGGCCCTTGCCATCAATGGCTTCACAGTTGTTCCTTCAGGTGCCTTTTTGAAAGTTAAATCTGCAAGAAATGCCCAACGTGACAACATCGAGACTTACTCTGGCGCTTACTATCCAAACAGCGACCAAATGATCACGCGTATTATTCACTTGAAGCACATCTCAGCTGCACAAGTAAACCGTGATCTTCGTATTTTGCCTTCTAAAGATGGCGAAATGAATATCTATGAACCAACAAACTCCATCATCATTTCAGACTACGGTTCCAACATTGACCGCGTGATGAAAATCATCAGCCAGTTGGACGTTCCTGGATTTGAAGAGCAATTGGAAGTGATTCCAATTAAATTCGCTAAAGCGAAAGATCTGGCTGAACTTGTAGATAAGATCGTTAATAAAGGAAATAAAGCCCAAGGATCTGCCCCAGGAACATTCACAGCCGGCGTGCCACGCTTTTCTCGCTCTGCGGGAACTTCAGCGCAACAAGGTGCTAGCTTCTTTATGGCGATCCCAGATGACAGAACGAATTCTATCATCGTTGTGGGTAATAAATCCGGGATTGTTCGTATTAAAAAGTTGATCTCTCAGCTTGATTTCAAAATCCGCCCAGAAGAATCCGGTGGCGTTTACGTTTATTACGTAAAATATGGCGATGCCGAAAAAATCGCGCAAACTTTGTCTGGCGTGACTAAAGATGCCGCACCAAAACCAGCGACTGGCGGAAGCCTTCTGTCCCCGATCGGCATGGGTGGCCAAATGCAAGCGCAACAGGAAATTTTTGGCGGCGATGTAAAAATCACGGCCGATAAGACAACGAACAGCCTAGTTGTGACAGCCAGCAAACAAGACTACGAAATGGTTTTGAACTTGCTGTCTAAAATCGATATTGCTCGCGATCAAGTTTACGTTGAAGCCATCATCATGGAAATGAGTGCTTCTGATGGGGACTCTTGGGGTATTGGTTACTACCAATACGGCAGCAACGGTTATGGTAAAGTTGGTTTCAACGGAAACGTCAACTTGACTGATTTCTTAAATCCAACTGGCGGTACGGGTGCGGTTCTTG
>JBJTMR010000026.1:0-11919 GCA_046070625.1 Bdellovibrio sp.
ATCGTTCCAAACCCCATCAATTCATCAGCGGAAAGATTTTTTGGATAAGGAGCTGAATACACCCCTGTGTCTGTGGATTTTGGATAGTGATGAAGTCCCAGGTAACGCAAAAGATCTTTAAAGCTGTCGATACCACTGACTGCAGCCAAGATATCTTGAAGCCAATTGCGAAGGGGATTGCGAGAGTCTTCTTCCAAAAGACGTTTCACCGGAGCGTACGGAGGCAAAATACCCGTCACCGTGACGGGATAAACCTGCGCGTGAAGTTTACCTTGGTTTTGATACTGCAAAAGATCTTCGGCAGACCAATCATAGATATTGCCTCTTCCCCCGGTGGGAACCACGGCATTAGCCGACCAGTCTGGCGTTGCGGACGCAGTAAGACACAATAAACTTGTAATAATAAACGCAGCAATCTTTACCATGGCGCAATGTTTATCGCCATTTTGCGTTCTTACAACGAATTACATTGCACGTTAGTAAAGTTTTAGCTCAATAGCGACTTAAAAGCTCTTTTAGGCAAGGAAGCTAGCTCTCCAGCCAAGGTTGCGCCGAAGATCCAGAAGACACCAGCCTCCCAAGAAATTCCGCGAGCCAGCATTGCAAAAGCTCCCAAAGAAATCAAAGACACAGAGCCAATTGTCAGCACGCGGGAGCGCATCAGAACCAACCACTCATCATAACGTAGTAAAAGGCGGGCCAAAACAAAAGTTACAGCCAGATACAAAGCGCCGCAAAAGCTTTGGCAGAACAGAGGACTGATCTTCATAAAGTAGTGCATAAGGCCTTCGCCTTGGAAAAATAAACGCACGCCAAATTGCGGGCAGGCCATCAAAGTTAAGGCTGAACTTGCCAAGTGAATTCCACCCAGTCTCATTGCCACATGAGATTTTTTTGGAGCCGCGGCCGTGATTTCTGCGCGAATTTTATTAAGAACACGTGAAGGCCCGACAGCTTCAGAGCTGTCATTAATAAAAGATTCGAAATCCTTTTTAATGTTTTTCATGGCGTCTCCTTAAAAACTTTAAACTGCGACTGACGATTTGGCGAATGTTGCTCGTGGATTCGTTCAGGCGCTCGGCAATTTCGTCGTATTCTAAATCATCCAAATAGCGCAGTTTTAAAATCTCTTGTTCCCGCGGCTTTAGTTCCTCTAAGAGAGCCGCTGATTCGTCCTTACTCTCTAGGATAGGAGTCATCTCCGTACTTTGTGACAAAGAATCATCCCATTCGATAAAATCTTTAATTTCACGATTTCTGTAGTCTTTAAGCTCACTTCGAGTGATGACGTAAATCCAGGCAAGACCTTTGTGCTTGGAATCGTAGAGGTGTTTTTTGCGGTAAAGCTGTAAAAAAACGATTTGCAGGACGTCGTCGGCTTGTTCAGACGACAGGCCTCGCTTCCGGCAATAAGCCAGAACGCGGCCGGAGTGTCTCGAATAGAGAATATCCAATGCGGCTTCGTTGCCGTCGGCAAGCGCTATTAAAAGGTCTTCGTCTGTCTGGTCTTTTAAATTATTTTTCATCTTTGTCACAAAGCTCTGATGTCCATCCTAGTAGTCTATGACAGAACAAACAAGCGAGATTATAAAAGATGAAACAACTGCTATTTTCTTTTTTGCTTATAGGTTTTAGCACAGCAAGCTTTGCCCACCCAGTGTCTTATCAGGGGGCAACATCTTTGATGTCCTACAATAAAGAAGAAGAGAATGAAGTGCTGCTGACTTATTCTTTTAAGTCCTATCTGGCGGCGGGACTTTATTACCTTAAAGAAGGTAAAACAGCGTTCACTCTTCCACGTGTGAACTATCTAGCCAAGCGCTGGAACAATGAAGACTCTCAAGGGAACATTTATCTAAGTGGTGGCTATGGCTATGAACGATCCCATGATGAAAATAAAGGCGTGGGCTTGGGTGGTCTCGACGTCGATTGGGAGTCACGGAAATACTATACTTCAGCCGCGTATTATCGTTTTTTAAGAGATGACTCTGGAGATGTTTCTCGACCTGACTTTGAAATCATCAAAGTGCGGGGAGGGGTGGCGCCTTATCTTGCAGAATACGGCGAAATCAACGCGTGGTTTATTCTGCAAGCTGAAAAGATGAATGATAAGCCGGTGGAACTGACTCAATTTGTTCGCTTATTTTATAAGAACGTCCTGATTGAACTCGGTGCGGGATTTGATGGTGGCTGGGCTTTTAACTATATGGTGCATTTTTAGGAGATCACGATGAAAGCAATTATTTTAGCATTAATTCTTGGTTTTAGCGTCGTCAGTTTTGCGGCAGAATCAGAAACTGTCGGAGTTAAAGGCATGGTTTGTTCCTTCTGTGCTCAAGGCATTACGAAAAAATTTAAAGAGCAACCTGAAGTCGCCAATGTGGAAGTAAGTCTGGAAAAGAAATTCGTGAAGCTCACGTATGTTGAAGGCAAACAGTTGAGCCACGAAAAAATTGAAACTCTGTTAAAGGATGCAGGCTATGAAGTCAGCTTCGATAAAAAATAGTTTCTTTGCTTATCTCACGCTATTTAGTTCTGCCAGCACGCTGATTTGTTGTGCTCTGCCGGCTCTTTTTGTAAGCCTGGGAATGGGCGCTGTCTTGGCTGGCGTGGCAACGAAGGTTCCGGGGCTTATTTGGATCTCTGAACATAAGCCCGAGGTTTTTGCCTTTGCCGGAATTATGCTCGCCTTTAATGGTCTGTGGTTGTGGCGCAATCGAAATGCGCCGTGCCCGATTGATCCTGACTTAAGATCTGCCTGCTTAACAGGCAGAAAGTTCTCAGCTCGTGTCTATGCGGTGTCGGTTGTGGTCTTTTTAATTGGAGCCTTCTTCGCCTTCGTGGCCCCTTATCTATTTTAAAGTCTTCCCTTATCGGCGCCTCCCTAACGCGCCGAGCCTGAAAAAGGATGCTGGTCTCTCTCCCTTCGTTGACTGTGTGCAATGTTTTGATTATCCCTAAGTCTTCGTAATTTAAACGAGAAATCAAACATGGAGTGCAACAATGTTTAGTGAAAACTTGCTGATTTCTCCGGCTATTGCTGGGGTTGTTGGTTTGGTGTTGGCGGTTGTTTTGTACCTTCGCGTGAAGGCACAACCAACGGGTAACGAAACGATGAATCGCATCGCGGGCTATGTTCGCGAAGGCGCTATGGCTTTCCTTGTGCGCGAGTACAAGGTTCTTTCTGTCTACTCAATCGCAGTAGGCGCGGCTCTTTGGTTCGCTTTGGGCGGAATCGCAGCAGGATCATTTATCCTTGGTGCATTCTTGTCTTTGCTAGCTGGCTTCTTCGGTATGAAAGCTGCGACGTACGCAAACGTTCGTACAACTCAAGCCGCTTCCACAGGTTCTAAAGCAGCAGCTTTGCTTGTCGCTCTAGATGGTGGCGCTGTTATGGGTCTTTCTGTAGCAGGTCTTGGTTTGATCGGTCTTGGCGTTATTTACATGATGTTCAAAGATCAAACTGAAGTGATTGGTACAATTCTGCACTCTTTCGCAGTTGGTGCTTCATCTATTGCTCTTTTCGCGCGTATCGGTGGTGGTATTTATACTAAAGCTGCTGACGTTGGTGCGGATATCGCTGGTAAAGTTGTTGAGAACATTCCTGAAGACGATCCACGTAACCCTGGCGTTATCGCAGATAACGTTGGTGATAATGTTGGTGACGTTGCTGGTATGGGCGCAGACATCTATGAATCCATGGTTGCTGCTATCGTATCTGCAATGGCGATCGCTTTGACAATCCCGGTTGAGGGTTTGAATAAGTTGTTGGACGGCGCAGAAGCAACTGCAGTTCGCGCTACAGGTGTTGCTCTTCCTCTAGTTCTTTCAGCTTTGGGTATGGTGATTTCTATCATCGTTATCTTCGCTGCTCGTATCTTCAAAAATGGTAAACCAGCAACCGTTCTTCGTAACGCGTTGATTGTTCCGCCAATCATTTTGACAATTGCGGCTTACATCTTGATGCCAATGTTCGGTATCAGCCAAGCAGTGACTGTTGCCTTAGCAGCAGGTGCTTTCGGTGGTGCTTTGATCGGTTTGGTCACTGAGTACTACACAGCTCATCGTCCAATCCGTCTTGTTGCTGAAGCAGCTTTGACTGGTGCAGGTACTGGTGTGATCCGTGGTTTGGCAATTGGTATGGAATCAACTGCAATCCCAATGTTGATCGTTGTGGCTGCGGCTTATTTCGCTGACCATGCTTTGGGTCTTTACGGTATCGCTATCGCGGCAGTAGGTATGTTGGCTGGTACAGCAGTTGTTATGACTGTTGATGCTTACGGTCCAATCGCTGACAACGCGGGTGGTATCTCTGAAATGTCAGGTCTTGGTAAAAACGTTCGCGACATCACTGACGAATTAGATGCAGTTGGTAATACAACAGCAGCTATCGGTAAGGGCTTCGCTATCGGTTCTGCGATCTTGACAGTTCTTGCTCTATTCTCTGCATTCAACATGGAAGTAAACCATGTTCGTTTGCAAGCGGGCATGACAGCAATGTCTTTGGATCTAACTTCTTCAGGCGTATTGATCGGTATCTTGATCGGTTCAATCCTTCCGTTCCTAGTTGGTTCAACAACTATGACAGCGGTTGGTAAAGCGGCTCAAAAAATCGTTGTTGAAATCGCTCGTCAGTTCAAAGAAATCCCAGGTCTTCGCGAAGGTAAAGCGGAACCACAACCAGCTAAGATCGTAGACATCGCAACTCGTGCTGCTTTGTTTGAAATGATCTTGCCAGGTATGATCGCTATTCTTGCTCCAGTAGCAGTTGGCTTCATCATGGGTCCTCAAGCTCTTGCAGGTCTTCTTGCAGGTGGTTTGGCCGTGGGTGCAACTTTGTCTCTATACATGGCGAATGCCGGTGGTGCTTGGGACAACGCTAAGAAATTCATCGAAAAAGGTGGTTTGCCAGGTCATCCAAAAGGTTCTGACGCTCACAAAGCGGCAGTTGTTGGTGACACTGTAGGTGACCCGTTCAAAGATACTTCTGGTCCTGGTATCGCGATCCTTATCAAAGTTATGTCTGTCGTATCTTTGTTAATCGCGCAACTAATCGCTACTATTGGTTAGTCGGCTACGCCGAGGATGTCGGAGCGCCGGAAGGCGCGAAGACTGGACTGATCCCGCGGATGCGGAGGATGTCGCAGCCCCGGCAGGGGCGAAGACTGAACTGATCAAAAACAAAAAAAGGGAGTCACTCAGACTCCCTTTTTTTATTCCCACATGATGCAGCGGGTGCAGCGCGCTCGTAAAAACCTTCCAATCTTGATTGAGTCCTTTAAGATATACTTATCTGGCGATAGGTATTTCGATATCAGAAGGGTTAGTTTGAAAAGCGAGTTCATAACATCCATGGATCTGTTGCAGGAGGAAGCTTCCCACGGGGATATTTCTTTAAGCAGAATTTTTGCACTTCTCGGAGAAGAAGGGCATGCGATGTTAATCGTGTTTCTGAGCCTTCCCTATATATTTCCCATTCCCGTGCCAGGTCTTTCGACGATTTCGGGAACTTTGATTGTCCTGATCGCCTTCTTTTTATTTTTAAAAAAACGTCCGTGGTTGCCCAAGCGCTATGAAAATATCAAGATTTCTGCAGCAACTGTTCTTAAGGTCAGTAACGGCGCGGAAAAATTCTGGGGATATGTGGCGCGATTTATAAAACCGCGGTGGGGATTTTTCCATGACTATGCAGTTTTTCGCGGTCTTAATTTTTTAGTTTTTGCTGTGAATGCTTGTTTGTTGGCGTTGCCTTTACCGATTCCCTTTTCTAATACTATTCCCGCTATCGCGATTCTTCTTTCGGCCGTGGGCCATATGGAAAAAGACGGTCTGTTTATCATGCTGAGCTATCTCTGGTGCTTTGTGGTGAGCTCTTTCTTTATGTCCCTGGCAATGGGTGCTAAGCATTTGTTTTAACCTTGGTCCAGTGTCGTCCACAGGACTTCGACCTTAAAATCTTTGTTTCTTGAAACAGTCTTTCATAAGCTGAAGGTCCTTAAGGGAGGATCTGCAATGAAATCATGGATGGCACTTGGTGCACTTATTTTAGCTTTTGGTTTAACGGCAAAAGCAAACTCTGAAAATGCTTGCAAAAAAGATATGGAAACTCTGTGTGCGGGAGTTGAGCCAGGTGAAGGTCGCATGCGTAAATGTATGATGGAAAATAAAGACAAATTTTCCGCTGAGTGCAAAACGCAACACGAAAAAATGAAAGCGGCGATGAAGGATATCCACGAGGCTTGCCACGACGATGCAGAACAACTCTGCGGTGATGTAAAAATGGGGCGTGGTCGTATGATGAAATGCATGAAGGAGCACAAAGAAGAGGTGTCTCAGACCTGCAAAGATGAAATGACGAAAGCTAAAGAAGTCCGCAAGAAAAGAAAATAGTAACTAAATAAAAACGGCGAAGGAATCTTCGCCGTTTTTATTTTAAAACTGTGCTGCTAAAAATCCGCCATCAAAAAATCTCGATGCAGCCCCTTATCGTTGTAAGTGTCTGCTGCGGATTTTAAATCCGCCTCTGAATACCCAGAACTAAGTGCTTTCACCAATACCGTTTGATTTTCGAGCGTAAAATGCGCCCGCCAGGTGCGGTAGGCGATGATAAACTCACCCCCATCAGCTTTTACGCGTTTCTTTTTGGTGTTCGTCGGCTCGTATTCCAATTGATGCAATAAAAATCCACGCAATTGTTCCAGACCACGGGCTTCTAGCCACTGAAGTTGCGCAGAGGCTTTATCGGAAAAAGTCACAGTGAATTTTTCCGCATCTTGCAGCCAATCGGGTTCATCTCCCGGAAATGAATCTGCGTATGCAACATAAGGTTTGATGTCGAGAATTGGAGAGCCATCAAGCAAGTCAGCGCCAGAAACGGTGATCTTTAGTTTGTCGATGGAAACAACTTCCACCGCGCTCATGCCAATCGGATTTGGGCGGTAAGGGCTGCGCGTAGCAAAGACACCGATCTTTGAATCGCGACCCCGTGGAGGCAAAACCATCGGGTTCCAATGGTTGTTGTGATGAAATAAAAATAGCACCCAAATTCTTTTGCAGCCTTCAAGCCCAGTCAGTGCTTGTTCAAAGTTCGATCCCGGATTCAGTTCAATCACACCTGTGGCGTGATGGGAATCAGGTTGGCGTCCAGCTTCATAGGGATGAACTTGCGAACTTTTGAAATATCCAATCGGTGAAAAAGCTATTTCCGAATTCGCCATTGCCTCATCCATTCAAAGCCTGCGATGGCCGCAGTCACGCCGACGTTAAGGGAATTCTTGCGCCCGCGTAAAGGCACAATGCGAACTTCATCAATGACTTTTAAAATTTCAGGATCTAGGCCAAAGCGTTCATTCCCTAAAACAAAAGCGGTCGGTTCTGGGGTGAACTCTTCATAAAGATCCGTGGCGCTGGCAGCGGTTTCTAATGCGACAATGCGGTAGCCCTCTTCTTTCAGAGCTTCCAGGCATTCCATCAGCTTTCCGGCTTCTTCCCAAGCCAGATACTCTTGGGTGCCCATCGCGGTTTTTTCAACCTTCCACTGCGTCGGCAGGGGAGTGTACCCGCAAAGATACACTTTTTCAGCACCAAGGCATTCAGCTGTTCTGAAGATAGAGCCAACGTTGAAGGCCGAACGAATATTGTCGAGCACAAAGACCAAAGGCAGGGGCTCTTGTTCTGTGGTCTCTTTGTCATCAACCAGAATAAGAAAATCATCGTCTTGCAGGCTTTTGTGTAGCAAGCGTTCAAAGGGAACCGCAAAACTCACAAAGTGTTTTAAGGTCATTTTTTCATGCAGATGATTTGCAGACGAACTCAAACGGGCTACGTCAGAATTTTCAGACAGGCCTAAGGTTTGAATTTTAAGTTTCAACTGTTGCAGCTTCTGCGGATCAAAAGAAAAATCCCCCGAGGACTTTTCAAGCTCTAAAAAGAGCTTGTGAACTTCTTCGAGGGATTTTTTATCCAGAGCGGAAAGGCTCATGCTATTTAACTCTTTGGCCGACTTGCGCGCCTTCATCAGCAGAAAGTACAAATAAATCACTGCCGCCAGATCCTGCTGCCAGAACCATGCCTTCAGACATACCGAACTTCATCTTGCGAGGCTTCAGATTTACACAGACAAGAACCTTACGGCCCAGAAGTTTTTCTGGAGTATAAGCAGTCTTAATTCCGGCAATGATCTGACGAATTTCACCATTGCCAATGTCGACCTTCAATCTCAAAAGTTTATCAGCTTCTTTGATTTCTTCAGCTTCAACGACATGACCAATGCGCAGATCAATTTTTTCAAAATCAGCAAATTCAATTTCCGCCGGACGATCACCGTTGCGATCTTCTGTGCCAGCTTTTGCCCCAGACTTATCCGGAGCTTTCGCTGCCGCAGGCGCCGTTGAGACAGCTTTTTTAGCGGCCTGGATCTCTTCGTTGATTTTGCGGCTTTCTTCGACCATGGCTTTGACTTTGTCAGCCTCTACACGAGTTGCCAAATGTTCATAGTCATTGATCGCACGGTTCGTAAGAACTGTTTGAATATCAGACCACTTGTAATCACCTTCACCCAAAAGCGTTGCCACTTTTGCGGTGTAGTGAGGCAGTACAGGCTTAAGGTAAATCGCCAACAAACGGAAGATGTTCAAAGTCGTCGTGATGACTTGTTTTGTTCCGGCAAGATCAGTCTCAAGAGTTTTCCAAGGGGCTTTTTCGTCAAAGTACTTATTTGCGTCATCAGCCAACGTGCGGATCTCAGTCAAAGCCTTCGCAAAATCGCGAGCCTCATAGTGAGCCGCGATAGCATCCGCCGTCTTCTGTGCGTGAGCGATCAGCTTTTGCCCTTCGGCATCTGGAGTGCTCATCACGCCATCCATTTTCTTTTTCAACATTTGTCCACCACGAGATCCCAAGTTCGTGATTTTACCCACAAGCTCCGAATTTACGCGGTTTACGAACTCTTCAAGATTCAAGTCGATATCATCAACTGAAGAACTCAACTTCGTTGAATAGTAATAACGAAGGTATTCTGGATTTAAATGATTCAAATACGTGCGAGCGGCGATAAAAGTCCCTTTTGATTTGGACATTTTTTCGCCATTCACCATCAAGTGACCATGGACAAAGACTTGGTCCGGAGATCTGAATTCCGCTGCTTTTAAAAATGCCGGCCAGAAGATCGTATGGAAGCGCGCAATGTCTTTGCCAATGAAGTGATAGATTTCACGGCTCGGATCTTGCCAAATGTCTTTCAATGTTTTTCCGTGTTTTTGTGCCCACTGTTCAGTGGAGGACATGTACCCCATTGGAGCATCCACCCACACATAGAAAAACTTTTTCCCATTCGTTCCCGGAATCGGGAAACCAAAGTATGGCTCATCGCGGGAAATATCAAGGTCGTGCAAATCTTCGTTAAACCATTCCAGCATCTTTTTAGAGATCTCGGGAGAGGAATGCTTCGGAATCCATTCTTCCAGGTATTTTTTAAAGTCATTGAGTTTAAAGAAAATACTTTCGCTGTCTTTCAGAACTGGCGTCGTGCCACACAAAGAACAGTGAACGTCTTTCATGTCGCTTGGAGAATACGTCGATCCACACACGTCGCAAGAGTCGCCGTATTGTTCTTTAGCGCCACATTTCGGGCATGTGCCTTTGACGAAACGATCCGGCAAAAACATTTTATCGTGATCACAATAAAGCTGTTTGATGGCTTGAGAACGCGTGTGACCACCTTCAACCATTTTTTTATAAAAATGTTCAATCAGATTTTTATTTTCCGGGGAATTTGTGGAGCCATAGTGAGCGAACTCAACTTGGAAGTCCGCAAAGTCTGCGGTGTGATCTTTATAGCTTTGAGCGATCAGTTGTTCTGGCGTGATTCCCAATTCACGAGCTTTCACCATGATCGGTGTGCCATGAGTATCATCTGCGCAAATATAAACACACTCGTTCCCACGCATGTTTTGAAATCTTGCCCAGAAATCAGCTTGAAGATATTCAACCAAATGGCCCAAGTGAATGTAGCCGTTGGCGTAAGGAAGGGCGCAGGTCATCAAAATTTTACGTGGGGAACTCATTCGTGCATTACTCCGTTAACTTATACAGCGGTTATTTTTGCTGCCATTCTACGTTACCTGAATCCATGTGGTACATGGCTCCGACAATTTTTACCTCACCAGAGGCCACAGCGTCACGCAGGATTTGCGATCTCTCCGTAAGATCGTGGCTGACGCCTTTCACGTTGGTCCAAGATTCTTCCAGGACGCCTTGAGAAGGCTGTTTTGAAGCATATTGTTGAAGGCGTGGCTTCAAATCAGCAACCAAACCGTTTAAAGCAGGACTGCCCAAATCAGCTCCTTTAAGAGCAGATAAAGTGGCCTTTACTGTGCCGCAGCTTTCATGGCCCATAACCACGATGAGATTAGAGCCTAGGTGCGTAACAGCATATTCGATGCTGCCAATGACATTGTTATCGAGGGACTCAGCGGCCGTACGAACGACGAAAACCTCACCCAATTTTTGGTCGAAGACAACTTCTGGTGGAGCATAAGAATCACTGCAAGACAAAATGACGGCATGGGGTTTTTGCCCTAGAGCTAAGCGCGCACGGTCTTTTGCGGTGGCGCCGTCAGAGCGGAGGCGTCCAGTGGTAAAACGAGCGTTGCCGTTTTTAAGCCATCCCAAGGATTTATCCGCAGAGACGGGGCCGGCTTCTCTTTGTGGTTTGCCATGGCTTTCTTGAATGTGTTTGGCTGCTGCCGCGACGGCTTCGCGCATTTCTTTGGCCTTCGCTTGGGCATCGGCGTCTCCGCCTTGTTCATCAGGGTTGATAGAGACGACTTCCTTTACGCCTGTCATCGTGGCTTTGTCAGGAGCTTCCTTCGTATTTCCTTGGGCGTCTTTCAGCACAACCTTCATTTCTTGATTGGGGGATCGTCGGGTTTGGAAATAAGAACAAGCGGACAGATTAAAAGCCGCAATAAGCAAAGCGATACGGATGAACATATTCTTCCTCTCTGATGGTGAGTCTTTATTGTCAGGACCTCCATCGAGAGAGGTCAAATTAAAAAGCAAAAAAAACTATGCTCAGGACGGCGGAAAAACTAGAATATTTTTGCAACAGGAGTGTCTATGTCAGTCATCGTTCTTACCTCTGAACAAATTCGCGAAAAACTCATGCAAAAATCCTATGGGGCACAAGAAACCTATTTGGCGATGTATAGCAGTTGGTGGGGTGGAATTGTAAAGGACCCAGGCATGATGGTTGTGCCGGTGGACGATCACTTAGTTCACCGAGGTGATGGCGTATTTGAGGCGATCAAGGTCATCGGCGGTCGCGTGTTTTTGATGGATGATCACTTGCTGCGCTTGCAATCCTCAGCGGAACAGATTGGTATTAAGCTTCCTGTGGATCTTGCTGAGATGAAGAAAATCATTCTCGAGACGACGGTTGCAGCCGAGGTGAACGATGCGGTCTTAAGGCTGTATATTTCTCGCGGTCCTGGTGGATTCACCACCAATCCCTACGATTCTATTAGTTCTCAGATGTATTTGATTGTGACTAGCCTGAAGCCATTGCCGGATGAAAAGTATAAAAAAGGCGTCAAGGTTGCGAAAAGCCACGTGCCGCCGAAGGATCCCTGGTTGGCAAAAATCAAGACCTGCAACTATTTACCCAACGTGATGATGAAAAAAGAAAGTGTCGATCGCAATTTGGATTTCACCATTGGGATTGATTCCGACGGGTATCTTCTGGAAGGCAGCACTGAAAACATTGTGATGCTTGATAAAAATAACATCCTGGTGCGCCCGTTCTTAAAGCAGATTAAGGGGACAACCATGATGCGCACCTTTGTTTTGGCCGAAGAGCTTTTGAAGGCTGGTGTGATCAAGGGAATTGAAGAGCGCAATATTTCGGAGTCAGATCTTAAA
>JBJTMR010000027.1:0-21536 GCA_046070625.1 Bdellovibrio sp.
ATCTTCCACCGGGTCTACCACGCTGGTTTCCATGATTTCCGGCGCGGCGCCATTCAGGGTCAGAGATATATTTACCACCGGAAAATCCACGTCTGGAAGCTGACTGACTCCCAGACGCATAAATGAAATAAAACCAAATATGATGAATGCCGCAAACAACATCCAGGAAAAGGCCGCGTTACGGATCGAAATGTCTGAGATACGCATTAGCGCGAAAGCTCCGCACTTTTATTAGAGATCCAACCCTTAAAAACATCAGCACGAGTATAGAGCGAATAGATAGTGCACTCCGGAACCCCCGGCATATAGGCGGCGCGACTTGCCACACCCCAAACATTTAAGCGCCCATTCACCATCATAAATGCGGGCCCCCCAGAATCCCCCGAACACGCTCCGCGCTTCACGGATTGATCCAGTGAGATTTCGGTTGCTGAATATTTTGAATTAAGAATTTTAATACTCGTCGTCCTTAAAACTCCTGATCCATCTCCCGTGCGGGCATCTTCTGGATGACTTAAACCAAAGCCCGCAACACCGACATTAGATCCGGTTTTCAAAAGCTCTGGCTTATTTAGGATTTTTACCGGAGCATAGCCTGCGGGAAGTCCCCCTACAAACTTCACCAACGCAATATCCGCGGCGTTGAATCTCTTGTTGGCATTATAATCTTTGTGAACTCGGGCTTTGGAAACAAAGCGAATAAGCTTTGAATCTGTCTCTGCGTGTTTAATATCATTCGTGAAGATGACCAACATTTTGGAAGGCTGTTTTCCTACACAATGGGCCGCCGTTAAAACGATGTCTGATGAAATCAAGGACCCCGTGCAAAGAGCCTGCTCGCTCATGTCATAGATTGCCACCGTGGAACGCATCACTTGCGTCCCTGGTTCCACCTTGACGCCTCCAATGATAGCGTCTTGGGAATCCACGATCACGTTGGGTTGCACGTTGGAATTATCAGCACAAGCGACAAGAAACAAATATCCGAACAAAAGAACTTTCATTTTATTCATCATCTTACTCCTTTAAGATTTAGCACCGAGCAAAAACGCTAACATCCGCTTTGGGTAAACCGATAATGACAATTTTAAAATTCTCCTAGCTCCACTTTGATCGTTTTGTTAGCATCTCTCCATGATAGAGCATCCACATCTTCTTCAAGTTTTGGCCTTCTTAGGTTCCGCAGTTATCTTAGTCCCCGTTTTTCAAAAAATGGGTTTGGGCAGCATCTTAGGATATCTCGCTGCGGGCATTTTAATTGGCCCCCAAGGCGCAGCTTTAGTTGTTGATTACAAAGCCTCCCAAAATCTTGCAGAGTTCGGTGTCGTCTTCCTGCTTTTTTTAATCGGCTTGGAACTGCAACCCAAAAAACTTTGGAATATGAAAAAGACCTTACTAGGTTTTGGAGGTCTGCAAATTCTTTTCTGTTCTCTTGCTTTAGGACTATTGGTGAAACCCTTAGGGGCCACTTGGAGCTCCAGTTGGGTGGCCGGCTTTGCTTTGTCGTTGTCGTCCACAGCCTTTGCTCTGCAATCTCTTTCGGAACGAAAAGTTTTGAATACAGAATTTGGGCGCGCTTCTTTTGCCATCTTGCTGATGCAAGACGTAGCGGCCATCCCCGCCCTGGCGATCATTCCAAGCTTAGGTTTGATTAGCGCTGCGACTACTCAAGTAGATTGGCTCATCGTCCTGGGAATTTTCCTGGGGCTTATTATGTTTAATTACACTCTTATGGGGCCGTTCCTTCGCCAGGTCGCCGCTCTCCGCAGTCGGGAGTTGTTCACCGGGGTGACTTTAACGATCGTTATCGGCGTGGCCTTCATCATGGAACAAGTGGGTTTGTCCATGGCCTTGGGGGCCTTTGTCGCTGGCGTCTTGCTTTCGGAATCCGAGTACCGCCACGAACTGGAAGCAGACCTTGAGCCGTTCAAAGGCTTGCTGATGGGTTTGTTCTTTATCTCTGTTGGCATGTCCGTCAACTTAGCTCTGATCTTAAAAGATCCATTTTTTATTCTGGGCGTGACGTTGTTATATCTTATTGTCAAAGCCGCTGTGATCTATGGCGTGGGTCGCGCGTTAAAGCTATCTGGGTTGGGATCCCAGAATCTGGCCTCGTACCTTTCGCAAGGTGGTGAGTTTGCCTTCGTGATCTTCGGGGTGGGACAGACGTCAAAAGTTCTTTCTCCAGATCTCTCTCAGCTTTTAACTGTTATTGTGACGCTCTCGATGGTCTTGAGCCCTTTTGTTATTGTGCTTAATGCGAAAATTGAAACCTGGGTCATGAGTCACAAGCCCAAAAAGGAATGGGATAAATTCGAAGATGCCAATAGCGCCATTATCATTTGTGGCTTCGGTCGTTTTGGCCAAATCTTCGGTCGTATTTTGCGCGCCCAAGATATTCCTTATACAGCCATTGACCACGATCCAGAGCAAATTGAAATGCTCCGTCGTTTCAGTAACAAAGTTTATTATGGCGATGCTTCTCGCAAAGAAATTCTTGAAGCCGCTGGAGCCCGCACCGCAAAGTATTTAATTCTTGCCGTGGATGATGTCGACTCTTCTAAAGAAATCGCGCGTGTGAGCCACGAAGAATTTCCTCACCTGAAAGTCTACGCTCGGGCCCGCAACCGTAATCACGTCTTTGACTTAATGGATGTAGGAATAAAAAATATTCGTCGTGAAACTTTTGACTCCAGTCTTTTGCTGACGCAGGAGCTGTTAGTGGACTTAGGCTATCCTCAGGAGCGCGCGCAGTCGATCATCGAGCGCTTTATGCAACATGATGAGCTGATGATGGAAAAACAATACAAAGTCCGCCACGATCATAAGCTGTTCCTAGACACCTCCAGACAGGGCATGGAACAACTTGCACAAGTTTTGCGTGAGGACCAAACTCAAACTTACATCGAGCCTAAAGCTCTTAACAAAAAACCCAAGTTAGAAACACCTCACGTATGAGCCCTCTTGAAAAACATCCCATGACTTTAGCGATCCGAGAGCTTGAAAAACATAAGGTGCCCTTCACACATCATCTTTTTACTTACCAAGAAAAAGGTGGCACAGCTCATTCGTCTCAAGAACTAGGTGTGAACGAACACGCCGTGATAAAAACGCTGATTATGGAAAATGAAAACAAAGAACCCTTAGTGGTACTGATGCATGGAGATATGCAAGTTTCCACCAAACAATTGGCTAGATTTTTAAATGCAAAATCCATTCAACCCTGCAAACCCGAAGTTGCCGATCGTCACTCTGGATACCAAGTCGGCGGCACTTCTCCTTTTGGAACACGTAAAACAATGCCGATCTACATGGAAGAAAGCATTCTTCAGTTAGAACGCATTTACATCAATGGCGGCAAACGCGGTTACCTGGTCGGAATGTCTCCCCAAGATGTACAAAGAATTTTACACCCTACTCTGGTCCATGTAGGCATCGTCGGATAACAAGTTGCCTGCCTGGTAAAAAAAGCAATCATAGTTCTCATAGGAGGTCCCCTATGAGAACCTTTGCTCTAAGAACGCTCACGCTCCTGACTTTGTCTTTCGTTCCACTTTCTTCCTACGCTGAAAAAATGATTGTCACAGGCCCCAAGGTTCAATTGGGACTTGGGTGGGCCGCCAGCACAGCGATCATCCATCACGGGAAGGTCAAAAATATTGGAATGATTCTATCCGGAAAGGCTCTGGACGGACTGCCTGCGCAAGACCAGGAAACATTGATCGAACTGCCAAAATCCGTCTTTGCTCCCCCGTATGATCACTTTATTATTAACTGGAATCCCCACGGTCACGAACCGACCGGCGTTTACACCAGTCCCCATTTTGATTTTCACTTTTATTTTATCAGCTATCAGGATCAGCATAACATTCGCTGCGACGAAAGCGACAACGCCCTCTGTTTAAAACAACCGGACGCCGATAAAATTCCGCCTTACTATGTACCCGGCCCCGCCGGAGTTCCGATGATGGGATGGCATTGGGTTGACCCACGATCTCCGGAGTTCAATGGCAAACCCTTTACCGCCACCTACATCTATGGTTTTTATAACGGTATGATGACTTTCGTGGAACCGATGATCACTTTAGATTTTTTGAAAGGTCACAGCAGCTTCTGTAAGGATGTTCCCGTACCCGACACGGTTTCTAAACCGGGTTACTATCCTACAAACTATTCTGTCAGCTATGATGTCAGTACAGATACGATTGCAATTATGCTAAATAAACTTGTTTGGCTGAATGACAAAACGACCCTTTAAGGGGTCGTTTTACCTTGAGGAAGACCTGGGTACACCCGGCGCGACAGGATTTCTTGAGCCTTAGAGCCTTTGATTTTAAAGTATTGCATAGAAGTTTTCTTGTCGCCCAAGCCCAACTTCGCAAATGGATTTTTATCATCAAACCAACTCAAAAGACCCGTGAAAAAGTCAAAGCGACCACGGCCATTGATTCCGCGTCCTTTATCTCGAACAACGAAGAAACCGTCATGAATTGTACCACTTGGTAAAACCGTACCGGCGATGGCCGGTATGAAAATCACATCACCTGGCTTGTAGATTCTTAAGTCTGCCGCCAAGGTATAGAATGGATCCAGACAAATACTGCGAACGCCATAACCAAAGCGACACTCGTTACGATCAATTTCAAAATAACGATCTTGACCACGAATACGATCCAAGATGTTGAAAAGGCGAATTTTACCTTTCTGAATAATCGAACATGTCCCCTGCAATCCGCAGGAATTAGAGCTCTTACGACATACGTTCATCAGAGGCTTGCCGTCTTCCCCATGCAGGGTCACCTTCTCAGATGCCGAGCAACCGCCCTTGTCTTCATTATATACTGGGAAATAATAAATCGTTGGTTTCAAAAAACCAGCTTCAGCGACGTCGGCATTACTTACTTTTGCTTCCGCCACAACCTTAGCCGTTACTTCTTTGGAGCCTTCAACCGGAGTCGTTGTCGCTGAATCATTAACATTCGTATGTGGAATATTTTGGGAGCGACCGTTTCCAACTTTAGGGTTCACAGTGGTCTTTTGCGCGGGGATTTCCCAAGCATCCAAGTCCAATTTTACCGCGGAGGTGTCAGATACTTCAGATTCAAGCGTTGCAAAGTTATTCGCGCCGCCACAGGCTGACAACAACAATGGTACTGCTAATAATCCGATGATATTTGCCTTCAGACTCATATGTCCTCCAAGGTCCGCGGGCTCAATTTAACAGAAGTCCTGAGTAATTTCAGAACTAATGAAACCTCTATGAAATTAAGTATTTTCGGTGACAATTGTGGGCATTTTTCGAATAAAGGTCCCTGTCGAACTATTTGACGTCACTGTCTAGTTTTCGAGCAAAAATGCGCTCAGCAGCATCTAATTCCAGATAAGACTCTCGATCTCCATCCAGGGAGTGGATTTTTTTGCGTAAGATGATTAGCATCATGTTTTCATGCCAAAAATTTAACGATACTAAATTTGAGGATAAAACCATGGACCTAGCCATCACCAACCACTGCCTTCATTGCGGAGCCCCTTCTGAGGGGGGCAAATACTGCTGTAGTGCTTGTGAATTGCTGGACACCTTAAAAGGGCCTTTAGACCTGGCACCTTTAAATCCTTACTTATATTTAGACCAAGATGACTTTAAAAACCTTTATCAACATCCAGCACAAAGCGAGCTGCCTTATATCATTTATTGCCAAGGCCTCCACTGCTCGTCTTGCGTCCATCTTTTGGAAAAACTCCCTGAATTTTGCGACGATGTTGTCGAAGCTCGAGTTCATTTTGGTCGGTCGACAGTTTCTATAAAATTGCGCGACGGTGGCTCTTTGGCGCGAGCTGTTCAAAGCATCGCGGAACTCGGCTACACGCCGACTCCTTTAAGCACCGAAGACAGCCTTGAATCCAAATATCAAAAAGAAAATCGCACCTCTTTAAAGCGCATTGCGATCGCAGGTTTCTGCGCGGGCAACACGATGCTTTTTGTGATTCCAGTGTATGCGGGTCTTGCCGGCCCTTGGGCTCAGACATTCAATATCATGAGCTTGCTCTTGTTTTTGCCCATCTTGTTTTATAGTGCCCAACCCTTTTATCAAGGGGCTTGGAACTCTTTAAAATATAAGGTCATCAATGTGGACCTCCCCATTGCAATCGCTATGCTGACAGGATTTGTGCTTTCCTGTGTGAATCTTATCCGTGGGGATGGGAAAGTCTATTTTGACAGCACAGCGAGCTTTATGTTTTTTATTCTTTGCGCGCGCTATCTATTAAAGCGCGTTCAACAAAGTTATTTGTCTCCGCAACAGGCGTCTTCCCTTTTTAAAAATGAAAAATACCAACGCCTGAACGGCGGACTCTCCGAAACAATCCCCTGGAAAGATGTTAAAGCAAACGACATCCTTGTGATCAGCCAAGGGCAAAACTTCCCTGCGGATTGTGAACTTTTAAGTCCTTCGGCCTCGGTCGATATGTCCCTATTTAATGGCGAATCCCTACCTAAAGTATTTACCCAAGGCCTGACTGTTTTTGCGGGTACAAAACTTATCGACTCTGTGGCTCAGGTTCGAGTGACCTCGACAATTGAAAATAGCAAGCTGGGTGAGCTCTTTAATGAGCTTAACCGCGAAAACGCGCAAAAAAGCCGTTTTGCTTCTTTGACAGATCGCTTAGCGCAAAAACTGATCGCTACGGTATTTGGACTCGCTATTGTTTTCTTTGCCATCTACTCCTTCGTGGATGTCACAGAAGCCTTCCAACGTTCTTTAGCGTTAATCGTCTTGGCCTGTCCTTGTGCTTTAGCCTTCGGAACACCACTGACTTTGGGATTGGCTCTTAAGCAAGGACAGAAAAAAGGCATCCTTCTGAAAAACGCGAACAGCCTGGAAAAGCTTTTGTATGCCCGCAACATCTTTTTTGATAAAACTGGGACTCTGACTGAAGGCACATTGCATCTTCGTGAAGAAAATCTTTCAGCTGACCTCAAAGCCGCCATTCTTACTTTAGAATCCAAGTCCTATCACCCGGTCGCTTTTGCCCTGCGCAAAGCATGGAGAGACGTTGCTCCGTTAAAAGACCTGACAGGTTATGAAGAGGTTCTCGGGCAAGGTGTTCGCGGCTCTATTGACGGTAATCTTTTCGAGGTCCGAAATCTTGCTGAAAGCACTCACGATTCTGTCCTGGCCGTGGAGGTGTTTAAGAACTCCCACAGTGTGGCTCGTCTTTATTTTACCGATCAATTGCGCGAAGATTCTGCAAGCCTTATCCAAAGCTTGCAAAAGCAAAATATGAATTGCTTTATCCTTTCTGGCGACAAAGCCGCAGAGGTTAAAAATATCGCAAAGGCCTGTGGCATTCCTTTGGAAAACTGCCACGCAGAGCTTTTCCCTGAAGATAAACGCAAAATCGTACAGTCCTATCCACACTCTGTGATGCTTGGAGATGGCGCTAATGACTCCTTGTCTCTGAAGTCAGCGACCGTCGGTATTGCCGTTAAAGGCAGCGTGGACTTAAGTTTACAAAATGCGGATATCTATTTCAGTAAGTCCGGCTTGGCACCACTTTTGGAGCTTCTGAATCTTTCCGTGAAGACTCGGCAAATCTTGGTGCGTAATTTAGCAATTTCTTTGATATACAACTCGGTGGGCGGTACCTTGGCGCTACTAGGTTTTATTAACCCGATGACTGCCGCTATTCTTATGCCCATCAGCTCAGCAATCATCATCATTTCATCGCTTTGGGGATTCAGATGAACATATTAGCACTTATGATCCCCATGGCTTTGCTCTTAGGAATCGGCTTTGTTTTCGCCTTCCTTTGGGCCAGCAATCAAGGTCAGTTTGATGATCTTGACACCCCCGCACACCGAATTTTAGCAGACGATACAGAAAGGAAATCTTGTGAACAACGCAGATAAAGTCATCGAGCAGATATACTACGACGATGATATCGTAAAAAAATTCTTACTGGCCACCATGGTCTGGGGGCTTGCGGCCTTCCTTTTTGGATTGATCGCAGCACTTCAATTGGCGTATTGGCCGATGAATGCGAATCTTGAATGGATTACGTTTGGTCGTTTGCGACCACTTCACACCAATGCGGCAATTTTCGCATTTGGCGGTAATGCCATCTTTGCGGGGATCTATCACTCTACTCAAAGACTTTTGAAAACAAGATTGTTTTCAGATGTCCTTTCAAAAATCCACTTCTGGGGTTGGCAATTAATTATTCTTTCGGCGGCGATTACTTTGCCATTGGGATACACCCAATCTAAAGAATACGCGGAACTAGAGTGGCCTATTGACATCGCCATCGCGGCTATTTGGGTGATCTTTGCGATCAACTATTTCATGACCATTCGTCAGCGCCGTGAAAAGCATATGTACGTTGCGATCTGGTTTTATATCGCGACTATTATCACCGTGGCAGTCTTGCACATCGTGAACTCCCTTGAAATTCCAGTGAGCTTCTTGCAATCCTATCCGGTTTATGCGGGCATTCAGGATGCCATGGTTCAATGGTGGTACGGCCATAATGCGGTTGCATTCTTCTTAACAACTCCGTTCTTGGGCTTAATGTATTACTACGTTCCAAAAGCTGCCAATCGCCCGGTGTATTCTTACCGCCTGTCGATTGTTCACTTCTGGTCTTTGGTGTTCATCTACATCTGGGCTGGCCCCCATCATCTTCTTTACACTTCGTTGCCTGAATGGGCACAAACTTTGGGGATGATTTTTTCGATCATGCTTTGGGCACCATCTTGGGGTGGTATGATCAATGGTCTTTTGACACTCAAAGGCTCATGGCATTTGTTGCGCACAGAACCACTTATTAAGTTCTTCGTTGCTGCATTAACATTCTATGGAATGTCCACATTCGAAGGACCTCTTCTTTCTATTAAATCCGTTTCAGCTCTTGGTCACTATACTGACTGGATCATTGGTCACGTCCACTCTGGTACTCTAGGTTGGAATGGTTTCCTGACTTTCGGGATGATTTACTATTTGGTTCCTCGCTTATGGAAAACAGAACTGTATTCCAAAAAATTATTGGAAAATCATTTCTGGATCGGTTTAGTGGGTGTTCTTCTGTATTACATCTCTATGGTTGCAGCGGGAATCACTCAAGGTTTGATGTGGAGAGCTGTTGGTAAAGACGGAAACCTTCTTTACCCAGACTTTATTGAAACTGTAGTTCGTATCGTTCCGCTGTATTGGGTTCGTGCTCTTGGTGGTGCGCTATTCATCATTGGTTTCTTAATGATGTGTTACAACATCTTTAAAACCATCAAAAACGCTCCGAAAGCGGCTCCAACTGAAAGCCATAGCGTCTCTCGCTCGGGCTACAATGAAGTCACTAAAGAAACTCATCGCAAACTTGAAGGTATGGGCTTGGTATTCTCAGTCCTTGCATTCTTGGCGATCGCTGTGGGTTCTGTGATTGAAATCTACCCGACGCTTTCTTTGCATAAGTATATTTCGCCAGCGAACATCATCAATCCGTACACGGCTCTTGAGTTGGCGGGTCGTGATATATATATCAAAGAGGGTTGCTATACTTGCCATTCTCAACAAATTCGTCCGATTGTTTCAGAAGTTCTACGTTACGGAAAAGCTTCAACAATTGAAGAGTCTATGTACGATCACCCATTCCAATGGGGCTCAAAACGTACAGGCCCTGACTTATCTCGTGTTGGTAAAAAATATCCGAATCTTTGGCACTTAAGCCATATGATGGACCCTCGCGCTGTGACTCCGAAAAGTATCATGCCGAACTATCCATGGTTGGCAGAGAAAGACACGGACTTCCTTGTGTTGCGTAAAAAACTTTCTGTCATGAAACAACTGGGCGTGCCTTACGACGACGACACAGTTGCTAATGCCGATATCGTTGCGCAAAAACAAGCGAAAGTGATCGCGGAAGATCTTGAGAAAAATGGTGGCCCTAAAGGTCTAGAGAAAAAAGAAATCGTAGCTCTTATTGCTTACCTTCAGTCCCTTGGACAGAAAGGAAAATAACAATGAAACAAGACGGATTAAAATTCTTTACAGATACACATCTGACTTCCATTGGCTTGATGATTTTCTTTTTGTTTTTTGTCGGCGTGATGGTCTGGGTTTATCGCCGCAACAGCAAAGACCTCTACCACAGTATGGAACAACTGCCTTTAAACGATGGAGAAATCATCTATGAGCGATAATAATCCAAAATTTCATGAATATGATGGAATTATCGAACACGACAACCCACTACCAACGTGGTGGCTGTGGACCTTTCTAATTACCATTATCTTTGCGTTCCTATATTATCTCCACTATGAGCTTGCAGGTGGTCCCACACTGCAACAGGAGCTCAAAGTCGCGATGGAGCATCTTGAAAAAGAAAAAGCCTCGGTCGTTGCAACAAGCCCTGTGGAAACTGAAGATTCCTTAAAAGCAGCGTTTGAAAAAGATGGTATGCTAGCTTTAGGAGCAGAAGTCTTTAGTGGAAAATGTGCGGCCTGCCATGGAGCTCAACTTCAAGGGCAGATTGGTCCCAACTTGACAGACAACTTCTGGTTGCATGGCAAGGGCTCTCGCTTAGATTTAGTGAAAGTCATCCGCGACGGTGTCGCTGATAAAGGGATGCCACCTTGGGGACCTGTGCTCAAAGAAAAAGAACTTTACGCTGTCACCGCGCTTATCTTATCTAAGCACGGCAGCAATCCGCCTGGAGCGAAGGCTCCACAAGGAGCAGAAGCAAAATGAAACAATTAGACCCAAGCAAGCTCACCTCTGTTGACGAAAATGGGGATAGACTAACGATCATCCCGGCTGAAGTTCGCGGTAAGTTTCGAAAGTATCGGAACTATGTTCAGGGTGTGTTGCTTGCGGTCTTTATGCTTCTGCCTTGGACGACAATAAATGGTCACCAGACAATCTGGTTGAACATTCCGGATCGCGAGTTCGCTCTCTTTGGAGCTTTATTTAAAGCCCACGACGCCCCCATGCTGTTTTTTATCCTGGCCATCCTGACTTTAGGATTGGCCTTTGTAACCTCCATCTGGGGACGCGTTTGGTGCGGTTGGGCTTGCCCACAAACTGTATTTATTGATGCCGTCTTCCGTCGCATCGAACAATGGACGGAAGGCAACTACATCGAGCGCAGACGATTGCGCGAGACAGTCTCTACTGAAAGACTTCGCAAAAGCGGTCTGAAATGGCTTTTGTTTGTGCTCGCCTCTTCATTAATTGCTCACAGCTTCTTAGCTTACTTTGTTGGCGCCAAAGAACTGCTCGGCATGATGCAAGATTCTCCGGATCAAAATCTTACTTACTTCCTTCTCGTTACTATTTTTACCGCCCTGATCCTTTTTGACTTTGCTTGGTTCAGAGAACAATTCTGCGTAATTATGTGTCCTTACGGACGAATCCAATCTTTGCTCTTGGATTCAAAATCGTTAGCGGTGGTTTACGACGTGAAACGTGGCGAACCACGCCGCAGTTTAGCGACACCAGCACAACCTGCTGGAGACTGTGTGTCTTGCAACCGCTGCGTGCAGGCTTGCCCAACGGGTATCGACATTCGTAACGGCTTACAAATGGAATGTATCGCCTGTACAGCTTGTATAGACGCCTGTGATGAAATCATGGAAAAGGTCAATAAACCGAAAGGCCTTATCCGTTACAACACGCTTGATGGATCCAAGCTGACTTTGAAACGCCCTCGCTCCATCATCTATATGGCTATTATTCTTATTATGGTCGGAGGATTTACTTATTCTTTGGCGATGCGGGAATCTCTTGATTGGACCGTCATCAGAGGTCAGGGACTTCCTTATTCCTTTGTTAAAAGCGAAACGGGAACGGATCTGATCCTGAATCAATTTAAAATACATATTCAAAACCAGGGACAAGCGGATGCCCTTTACAAATTGTCCTTAAGTGATCAGGCCATGGCGCAAGGTTTGATTCTGAATGTAGGTGAAAATCCTTTGCCTCTTAAAACTGGTGAAAGCCGCGAGTGGTACTTCTTTATCAAAGCGCCTCCTGCTCTGTTAACTTCTGTTCAAGGGAAATTGAAGGTCACTCTGCAAGTGCATGATCTGAAATCAACACCGGAAGTTGTTTCGACTCGAGATATCGTGCTTGTGGGTCCCAAGGAGTAAACCGTGGGCTCCGTTGTTCTGGCTCTGGGTATTTTGACTTCGAGTTTTTTGGGAAGCTGGCATTGCGCTGCTATGTGCAGTCCCATCGCCAGCCTCATGGGCCACAAAAAGCAATTGCTCTCTTATCAGCTGGGCCGAGGAATTTCATACGTTCTTTTAGGCTTCCTCGGTGGCAGCTTAGGTCAATTTTTTCTGAACAGTGACTTCATCGTCCTTCGCTATATCTCTGCCGCTCTTTTTGCGTTTATTTTAGTTTTGATGGGACTCAGACTGCTCTTCCCCCAATTTGCAAAAAACAAACTTCCAAACAATCCAGCCCATTTCTTAGTCCAAAAACTTGGTCGCTTTAAAGGTGTGTTTCAATCGGGGCTGCTGGTTGGTTTGCTCACAGCTCTATTGCCCTGTGGATGGCTCTACACTTACGTTACCGCTAGTATTGCTACGAAAGATCCTCTTGCAGGAACAATGGTGATGTTTCTTTTTTGGCTGGGCAGCTTGCCAGCCCTAAGCGTTCTGCCCCAAATGGTTAAGTCTACGATCCGCGCCGGATCGCCAAAGCAGCAACGAATCGCCGGTGGAATTTTGATCGCCGCAGGATTTTACTCTCTGATCAGCTTTTTGTATTTCCACTAAAATTCCACCGGAATCGTTTTAATTAAAGATTGAATTGCCCTTCAGCTTCAGGCTGAAAAACAACTTCTGTAACAGTTATCTTCTTAGTTACACCATTAGGCATTTTCCAATCGATACTGGCACCGACAGAAAGACCCAACAATGCCGCCCCCACGGGAGCCAACACAGAAATCGCCCCTTTATCTAGGTTTGCATCTTGCGGGTATACCAAAGCAGCTTCATGCAAATTTCCCGTAACTTCATCACGATAGCGCAAACGGGAATTCATAGTCACAACGCTTGCTGGAATTTCTTTCTGAGGAACGATATGGGCACGTCCCAATTCTTCCTCTAATTGAATAGCGGCAGCGCTATCGTGCTGACTGACCAATGCCGAAAGACGATGAAAGTCTTGATCCGTAACAAAAATGCGTGGTTGAGTGTTCATAACATTCTCCTTTTAAAAGTAAGAAAAGATTTTAAGTTTATAGATGTCGTAAGATGATATTAACGAAAAGCTATTGAAGGACGCACAAAAGCTTCAGGCCGGTACGGCTCTGCAGAAGCTTATTAATTGTAGAAAACAATTTCGGTGCGTTCATAGATGTTTCGAATATAGCACAAGATTTAGTTTTTTCAAACCCTGGTCTTTTTTGAGACCTTGCTGTCCCGTCTTTATGCCTGTAAAGTCCCTAAATATGAGCTCTTATGTTTTTCTTACTCAATGCGCCGATTTTAGCCAAGCCCAAGTCGTTAAATCCTTTTTAACGTCCCAAGGCTTTCACCCTAAAGTCCGCGACGAACAAATGCGCACTGTCACTCCGCACTTAGAAACTCTTTTGGGAAAACTTATCATCGAAGTTCCAGAGCATGAATTTCTGGCAGCGTCAGCGTCCTTGGAAGATTTAGAAAAACAGCATAACCAGGAAATCGCCTCTCCAGAGCAAGATGCCCAGGAGCTCGCTCTGGAATCCAGTCAAAAACTGGCCAAGAAATGTCTCATGAGTTCTATTTTGGGGTGTCTCTTCATCCCTGTCGTCGGCAATTTGTATTCGATGATACTTGGCTGGCGCGTTCTAAAAAATGAATTCCCACTTTCCAAAATCAGCCGCAACCGCCTGCTCTTAGCGATTCTCTTTAATAGCTGGGGCTTCTATATTTGGCTGGTCTTCGGCATTAAATACTTCCTGGGACATCTTTAGATCTCATTCAACCGCGCGTCATGATATTTTGATTGAAACACCCCTAGCGCGACATTACTCCTTTTGTTGTTATCAACAGCAAATCGAAGGAGTCTTAAATGCGTTTCTTAATGGCTACGGCTTTCTCTCTTTTCTTGTCCAGTGCGGCTTTCGCGTGGATTCCGGTAACTCAATTTCAAAATTACGGCAACAGCCTTTCAGTCACTGTTACGAACAACACACCGGGCACAGCTTACTGCCAAGGATACATTGTGGGCCAAGTCCAAACAGGCGCCGTGGTAAACGCTTGGTTTGCTGACTGGGTGGGTCCATGGCAGTTCCGTACGGCTTACGTTTACGCCACTCCACCGTTCTTCTTTGTGAACGCGTGGGCAAATTTAAATTGCATGTAGTCTTAATTGGCGCATAAAAAAAACCCGCTGCAAGAAGCGGGTTTTTTTTATTTCGAATTCAGGCTTTCCAGCTTTTTCCAATCTCGGTCTGTCATTAAAGTGACCGATTCTGTTTCAAAATCATAAACAATGCGCACATCGTTTTTTGCCAGTTGCTTACGAACCTGTTCTCTCTTTTTATCTAAAGAAATTTCCACCGTCCCATAATCTGTGCCTTCACGTAAAATAAAGGACTCAATCACGGCATCGATGATTTCGGAACTTAACTGCTCCGAAGGAATAGCAACAGGTGGTTGCTTTGGCTGCTGGCCTGATTCTTTTTCTAGATCTGTCTCGTTTTCGATTTCCATAACACCCCTTACATCATAGTTCTGGCGCGAATACAAAGCTGATCACATCGTTCGTTGTACTTTATTCCAGCGTGACCACGGACCCACTGCCACTTAATGAAATGTCTTTGGTTGTACTGATCCAATTCTTTGATCAAATCCACATTGGGAATCGGCTGACCCTTGGACTTGACCCAATCCCCGGCGCGCCACTGAGATATCTTATTGGTCATTATATCAACCAGAATTTTCGAATCCGTGTATACGACAGCTTTGGATTTTTCCGGCAACGCCTTCAGCGCCTCAATCGCCGCCTGGAACTCCATTCGATTACTGGAAGTCTTGCGTAGCCAGGCACTGTCTTCGCGAATCAGATCCCCATCCAGAACTAAGACATAGGCCCATGCGCCTCGTCCCTCTTTAAAACTGCCATCCGTATAGATCTCGAATCCAGATCTTCGACGGAAGCATTTTGAAAGTGAATTGAGAATAAATGAGACCATTTTTAGACAATTGCATGGATCGACGCTGCTGACCATGGAAAAGATCTAGGGAATTAGTGACCCACCAGTTAGAATATAAACGTGAGAATAAGTTCATTGATTTTTGCATTCCTATTCTACTTTGGCCTCAGCCCGCAAATGCAGGTGGAGCCGTGGTTTGCGAATCTTCCGCAAATCACCAAACATGCAGAAATTAATTTTGACTACGTTGCAGAACAAGGTCCTTCATTCCGTCACCTGCAGAAGCATTCCTTTAAAGGCTTACCACTTGTTTCTTTGCCATCAGTTTATATTTGGCAAACACCCGTGCTTTCAGGATTTATTTTATTCGGGGGAACTTCATCCCTTCAGACCCTTCGTGATAACAAGCTTCCCCGCTGCAGAGCTCCGCCAGTCGTGTTCGTTTAAACGACATATATTCTTATTTTAAATAATATAATCTCGCTTGAGGAGGATATCCCATGGCTAAAAATGAAGCCCGTGGAATCATGATCTTGGGCACACTGGTAGTTCTATTGATTCTATTCAGAGTGTTCGTCTATCCACATATCGCAACTGTTTCTCAATAAGTAATTATTTTGTCCCTGTGGAGCCCAATTCTCGACTGTTGGGCTCCGCGATCTTAGATGCAGCTCTTTGCTGCATCTGTTTTTTAGTGCCATTTTTCCGAAAGACCGCTATTCAGTTCTCACTTTCAAGAGGTGAAAAATGATTCAAGCATTCCGCATTTTAGGTTGGTTCGAAGGCGCATCTTTTTTAATTCTTTTGCTTATCGCAATGCCTATGAAATACCTTGCTGGCAATCCAAGCCTGGTAAAGACAATGGGCCCCGTTCACGGTTTTTTATTTATCGGTTATATTCTTTTGGCAAATTACTTGGCGTCGGAACTCAACTGGTCCAACAAAACAAGATTCACAGCTTTCATTTCAGCAGTGCTTCCAGCAGGAACTTTTTGGTTTGAAAAGAAACATCTCAAACAAGAGAAACCTCTGAACTAAGAGGCTACTCTCGCGGGCGGACCTCTAAAAGCTCGACATAGAAAATCAAATTGGAGTGAGGCGTGATCTTTCCGACCTGTCTTTCTCCATAACCCAGGTGTGCGGGAACATGCAATGTGCGCCTCCCGCCCTCTTTCATCCCCATCAAGCCCTGATCCCATCCCTTAATCACTCTTCCTGAGCCAATCACAAATTGAAAGGGACGACCGTGATCATAGGAGGAATCAAACTTTGTTCCATCCTCTAAGAAGCCTTCATATTGAGTAATCAAAAGAGCGCCCTTCACGGCCGCCCTTCCTGTGCCTTCAACAGTATCGGTGATTTTCAATTCCTGGTTTTCCATACGGTAAAGTTACCGGGGAAAGTTTCAAACTGCATTTGAATTCTACGTAAACACATCGCAAAACAAACGCAGCAGCGTCCGAACTATAAGTTGAAGGCGTCAAAAACTCGATGCGCAAAGAAAAATTCCGCCTCCAGATCCAGCGGATCTTCTGGCATGTACAAAGGCTCATCTTCGTTTCCTTTGTGCATTTTTTTTAATTTCAACAAGGCACTTTTGCTATAGCGCTTTTGCCACTCTGGATTTGTAACTCGTGTGAACAGTTCACTGAGTTCAAGTCCCCGGCGAACCGCGTGGCTGTTCATTTTCTTTTGTCCTGGCAAAACATAGTCCACGGCTTTCAAAATATCTTCGGAGTTCATCCATTCCAGCAGATAATATGTGGAAGCGATCACCGCCAATAAATACTGACGATACTCTTTTTTGGATTGAGTCGACCACGTGTCCAAACCGCCAGGACGATAAATAACTTTCATGCGCTCAAAAACCGCCGAATTGGCTTTTCCAAGCTGATCCCCCAGTGCCAAATCTAAAGCGACAACTAAACTTTCTGCAAAATTTAGATAACGACAAAAATCCCGTTCCTCGCTCGGAGGTGGCGGTAATAAACGCCATAAAACTCTGTGATTCTGTTCATGAAAAAGAGAAATCTCATTAAAGCGCATCAAAGCATCTATCGCAAATTCGGGATCTGCCACCTCGTGACTGTGATCCATGAACCATAACAGCTCGGAAGCTACCGGTGAATATTCAATCTCGTCATGAAACAGATCTTGCGCACTCAGCGAACGCATCGTCGAACACATTTTTGCCGAATACTGACCCTCTAAAGACAAATACAATTTACGACTTTGACGATACAATGCGCTCGCATTCAATAGCTGACCGTCAAAAGGATATTCTGCCAATTGCATGGCCGAATACTTTTTTGCCACAGGCAAACTGTGAAGCTGTTTAAGATCTTTAATAAAGGCTTTGAGGTTCAACTGCGAAGGGCTTTGCTTTGTCATGAGCAGAGTATATGCGAAGTCTTGGAACAAAACCAAGGAACTCTAGCGCCAACTCCACTTGCAGCAATGTCCCGCAAGCTTTAAGTCTCCGAGCTTGCGGGATCGCTTCACTAAGGTTTTTGAATTTGTGTTTGAGTAATACTCTCGTGCTGGATCGTTTGAATTTGATTCACAGGAGTGGAAGGCTCCAGCTCAACGGTCAAAACTGCAGAGAGCATCATAAATACAATCAGTGTGCTCATAAGGTTGTCTTTCTATGCGGGCACCCCCGCAATGGTTAACTTATTGAGAGACTAACACAGTTTTCTAATTATGTAATTACTTAATTACTAACAATCAGTAAATATATGTAATTACGGTATTATAAGGAGTCTTAATAATGTTACTTGTTATAAGTGGGCCTTAATAAACTTAACCAAATCAGCCTTTAATCCGATAAGAACAAGGCGCGATTAGGAACACTCAAACCAGGAGTGAGTGTATCAAAAAGAAAAAAACAGGCCGATCAAACGATATCATTGTGGGTCTCATATTATTAGCAGCCTTAGCCTTCGGATGGTTCTTAAAGGGCTTGGTCATGAAGGACCATTGCTTGGACAACCAAGGCTGCTGGGATGAGGTAGACAACACCTGCCGCAAAACTGAGCCCAACGCCCAACAGCTCTGTTCTCGTCGGGCTGAATAAAATTCTTTCATCTTCCTGCTCACTTCCCTGCAACCCGAGTCCGTCAATTTGACGAAACCCTCAAACACTGAGATAAAACGACATGCTTAAACACTACTATCCAAACCAAGAATTTAAAGGTCTTCTTTTTGATTTCGACGGCACCGTTGCCGATACCATGGGGGCGCATCTTGTTGCTTGGAACAAAGGCCTTTCTTCTTACAATCTAACTTTAAGTCGCGAACAGCATTTAGCTTGGGCAGGTCGCCCGACTTACAATATTGTTGGTTTGCTTAATGAAATGCACAACACGCAAATACCTGTTGAACAATTCTTGAAGGACAAAGAAGTACACTATCTTTCCTCTTTACACGAAGTCACCGCCATCGAACCCGTCATAGAAGTCATTAAATACTATCATGGTAAAATCCCGATGGCGATTGTCACCGGAAGCCGCCGTAAGATGATCAACATCACTCTGGAACATTTAAACCTGACAAATTATTTCGACCTATTAGTTTGCGCTGAAGACTATAAAAACGGCAAACCCGCGCCCGACTGTTTTCTGCAAGCCGCAGATAAACTCAGTCTGCAACCCGCCGACTGCTTGGTCTTTGAAGACGCTATCTTAGGCGTGGAAGCCGCCCTCAATGCCGGGATGGACTGTTTAAGACTGACTGAAAATCACACGCTGATTACTCAAACCCGATAGTTAGTAAATTAAAAGCTCGACCCTGCGGAGATCGGGCTTTTAAAATAAGACACTATAATTCCAGAGAAATTATCTTCGCGTTAGATAGATCAATTTTTGCTTTGATAGATTTTTTTTCCTTTTGCAGACGTTCCAAAGTTCTTAAGATCTTTTGATCTTTATCTTGGCTTTTAGGAAATGTATAAAGTGCAGCGTGAATTCCTATTTGAATAAAGTACTCTGAATCAGACTGAGCCATCTTAACAATTCGTCCTTCAATGTGCTGCAAGCTGCTTTTATCCTTCATCTGATACCCTGGGATTTCTTTGGCAAAGGCCAGATTCATTAACAACAACTCCAACATTATTGCGCCCCCTGCTGAATAGATTGTTGATTTTGTTTTTCGTTTTTTGAACTTTTCTTTATGTGATTCTCAACAAAATCACTGTAAGTTTCCAACACCATCTTAGTTTTCTTAAGATCTACTCGACGCCAATTATTTTTATTCGGTTCAACACTTCGTGGGAATAGCTGGTAACGAGAACCGTAATAAACCTTGTCGATCACTGCCTCGGGAACTCCAGCGCCCTTCATTCTATCAAGCCAAGTAGAGACCGGAACCGGTTTTTCAAAAAGACTTGGATCCATGACCATGTCTACGACTGTGCCGTCTTCTTTTTTAACTCCCACGATCGGAGCCACATGGTATCCCCACAGAATTTCAGGATATTCTTTGGAAGCATTTCGAACTCTGAGGATACCCTCCACATAGATCTTGGCGACTTTGATTTTATTATCTTCCGCGATACGAGCCATAGCCGTGGCCCGCGCGTAACAACCATCAAGGGGAAACTCGAAGGCCATTTTCTTGTCAGCTTGGAATTGTTGAAAAAGATCGAGGGCGCTTTTCTCGCTGATAACACTGGCCTCAACGGCCTGCTGCTCATTTTCACTAAATCCATTTGGAAAGGACTTTACAACAGCAGCAAGAGCTAAGACCGCGACAAAAATATACTTAAGCATGACCCTTCCCCGTTCTTAAATAGTATCAAGATCGCGGCAGAGTTCACAATGGCAGAGGACCTTAAGGTACCAATGCATACTGAATACACAGAAAACTAGCCCTTTGTTGAGTCAACGAAGGGCCTTTTATGGCACTTAAAATTCACCATATCTGAAAGGACAAACAGAAGGAGCAAGCAACACGGTCTCATTATTTATAAACCATATTAACTTTACAAATAACGAGTACATGGTGACAATAAACTGATAACGATTTTAACATGACCACATCGGGCCCTATGATCAAAATTCTTATGTTCGCACTATCCATCTTTATTGGGGCCTCAACAGCATTGGCCACCCATGAGCCATATAAAGCATTCAGCATCGGATTTCTTAATCACATCTCGAGAGGGGCCTCCAATACGTCCATCATTACTCCAGGGGGTTCAAATACCACCGTAGCGAACTTTAGTCAGAGCGAGACTAATATGGTTGTCAGTATGGAAACTGGGTCTAAAAAACAAGGACTAACATATGACCTCGGCGCATTCGCGGAGCCCGGGGCTCTCGATAGAATATCCTTCAACACGAGTTACAATGTCTTTGGAGTAGGGCTTTCTCTATACACTATTTTTGTGAATCTCGCCTACCGAGAGGGTAGATCTAACTTTAGAATCGGTCCAAACTACTCGGATCCAGATCTTAGAATTCAGGGTATGTCGGTATCAGATCAGGGCCTAGCCGGTTTTCAGTTTAGCTATGGCTATCAGCTCTCGGATAAAGTTGAGGCATCTCTCTTACTACGCCATGTGGAATTCCAAGCGAGTGCCAGAAATTCATCAGACTACATCGACTTTGGAAACGTCAGAAATGATAGCATTGGATTGATCATCAAGTACTACTTTAATAATTATGGAGATCTCCCTGGCCCTAAATTTCCCGTTCCAGTATTTATTCGCTAGCAGAAATTTATTGGGCAATATCAAAACTCCACGTCATCATGGCTTGTAAGGCGGATTTTTCTTCCACAGAAAGATTCAAATATCATTTGATGAGTCTTGAATCCGTTCGCAGGTCTCAAGTTGTACGATAGCAACCACTTAATCATTGATAACTTAAACACTTCACGCAATTTACGTTCACCAGTGAATATCCGTTTAAAAAATCTAATACACAAAAGCACTCTATTCGGTTCTTGAACCCACAGTAAGTGCGTTGCCCTATCCGCACAAACCTTCAACTGATAATCCAGAATGCCACAGGCAATCCAACTATCCTCTGTACAAATATTGATAAGCCGCTGTTGACGTTCCTCTCGCGCTAGCACTTGAAAGTCTTTATCAAAATGAACGAAGTCCAAATCATACATTTCAATGTCGTACTTGGAGGAAATCTTCCTGGAATAAAAGGACTTACCGGAACACGAAGAACCCATAACTAAAACTCTCATGTGTGCTCTCTCATGATTTACTGATTCTAATTTTCACGGGGTATTTTTTAAAAGAGAAAATGGAGGTGGGTAGCGGTAACGCTCCGCTCTAGCAGCTTTTGCAGAGCTGTGCCTAACTTCTCGGCCAACCCACCTTGCAAGAAAAACTAATTTAGGGAAAAGGGCCCCAATAGTCAACTCCTTTGCCAATTAGAACT
>JBJTMR010000028.1:0-10110 GCA_046070625.1 Bdellovibrio sp.
ATTTCCTCAACGAGGACGCACCACATAGCCTTCATCAAAAGGAACTCCGCGATCCATCACGACTTCGGAATATTGTTCATTTAAAACTCGGGCGACAACACCATTTCCCACCCGGTCATAACGGCACACGGGAACTTTGGCGCCCCGGCAAGTTTTTTTGTAAACTGCGACACGATCCCCCAAGGACACATCATAGCTGCCCAAATTCGTCTGAGCCCGAATCGTATTGATTTTCATAGTGATGTCGCCTTGGATCGCCGCAAAAATTTGCCACGGAATGAACACACTGATTAGAATGAGAGTTCGCATGATAACCTCCCCCCCTCATTCTTGCTAAATGCACCTAGGCTCACAAGTTACTTTCTCGACATCGCCCCGACTTGTGATATTCTAATGCAGACAAAGGAAGAGCACCTTGAACATGCATAAAAAAAGACTCCTTACTGGTACTATCAAAAGACATCCTGACGGTTTTGGATTTTTCATCGCTGACGACAAAGAACAACCTGACGTTTACATCCCACGCCATTCAATGGAAGGTGTGATGACCAACGACAAGGTCAGCGTCGAAATCTATCCCGAAAAAGGTGGTGAACGTTTCCGTGGCGAGGTCATCAAAGTTGTCCAGCGCGGAACCAAGACCTTCGTAGGTCGCTTCTATAAGCTTAACGATAAATTCGGAATTCTACGCGATGAAGGCAAAGGCTGGGGACAAGATCTAAAAATTAAGATCGAGGATTCTCAAGGCGCTAAAGACAAAGAACTTGTAGCGGCTGAAGTGATTTCATATCCCGAAGATGGCAAGCAGTTTACTGGCAAAGTTACTTCTATCATCGGCAACGCCCTGGATCCTTTAACAGATATCAAACGCGTGATCTTGTCGAATAACATTCCTCAAGATTTCTCTGCAGCGACTTTAGAAGAAGCTAAGCGCTTTAAAGAAGTCCCAGATGAAAGAGACTACAAGGGCCGAAAAGATCTGCGTGATCTCGACCTTATTACTATCGACGGCTCTACGGCAAAAGACTTTGACGACGCTGTCTATGTGGAATTGAACAATGATGGCTTCTTACTTTACGTTGCTATCGCCGATGTCAGTCACTATGTGCAAATCGGAACGGCTATTGATCGCGATGCCTATGAACGCGGGACTTCGGTTTACTTCCCGAACTTCGTGGTTCCCATGTTGCCAGAAGTTCTAAGTAACGGCCTGTGTTCTTTAAATCCTCATGTTCCGCGCTTATGTATGGTCTCTGAAATGCAGTTTAGCTTTACTGGCGAAATGACTCGTTCTGATTTCTATGAGGCAGTCATGGAAAGTAAAGCACGCGTGACCTACGGTGAAGCGCAAGAAGTCATCGATGGAAATGGCGCTGAAAAATTCAATCACGTTAAAGACAACATCCTGCGCTTAGCTGACCTGGCAAAAATCTTGATGGCCAAACGCTTTAAAGAGGGCTCTTTGGATTTGGAAATTCCCGAAACAGAACTCGTCATCGACGGGGCTGGGGTTCCAATTGATATTCAAAAGTCAGAACGTCTGTTTGCTCATAGATTGATCGAAGAAATGATGTTAGCGGCAAACGTCGCCGTGGCAAAATTTCTGCACGGTCGTAATATCCCAGCACTTTATCGCATCCACGAACCGCCAAACGAACAAGCCATTCGCACACTTGAAAAGTACATGGCAACTTTCGGCGGAAAAACAAAACTAGGCCAAGGCAAATTGCAAAAGCGCTTAACCAAGGCTCTTGAAGAATTTGAAAATCGTCCCGAAGCTCAGATCTTGAATATTTTGACTTTAAGATCCATGAGTCAGGCAAAATACAGTCCTAATAACGTCGGTCACTTCGGTTTGGGTTTCGAAGACTATTCGCACTTTACCTCTCCGATTCGTCGTTATCCGGACTTAATCATCCATCGCCTGCTCAAAACGCAAGTGGTGAAAAGCAACCAATACCGTTTGATGAGCGAAGATGATCTGGCAACGGCGGGTACTATTTTATCAGCCGCAGAACAACGTTCAACCAAAGCAGAACGCCAAATTCACTCGATCAAAAAAGCTCGCTTCATGGAAAAATTCATCGGCCAAGAGTTCGATGGCATGATCAGCTCGGTGGCCAAATTCGGTGTCTTTGTCCTATTGCGTGAATACGACATCGACGGCCTGGTTCGTTTAGATGACCTTGGTCATGATCGTTTTGAATTTGACGAAGAAAATCTTCGCCTGGTCGCAAAACGTTCAGGAATGGCCTTTAGCATTGGCGACAGCATTCGTATCCAAGTAGCGGCGGCAGATCCAGAGTTGGGTCAAATCAACTTTGTTAAAGCCGGCATGGAAATTCGTGATGAAACTGATAAAGATGTTGATGATGAAGTTGGTGATGGAAAATCTCCGGCAGCTAAATCTGCAGAGCGCTTTTTAAATAAGCTTCGCAAAGGCGGCGGCGACAATCGCCCCTCGCGTAAAGATCGCGAAGAAGATCGACAAGAATCACGCAAGCCCGGTCGTCATCATGCCAGCGGAGACCGTGGGCGTCCACAAGGTGAAGAACGCCGCCAAGGCGATCGTCGTCAGGGGGATCGCCGCAAAGATGTTGGGGGCCAAAAACCCAAAGATCCAAATCAAAAATCTAAATTCTTCGGCGACAAACGCGGAGAATCTGAAGGCCAACGTCAAAAAGTTGAAAAAGCAGAGCGAGCTCATCAACTTAAGCCTCGCGCTTGGGACGATGAAGAGCGCAAAGGACCAGACCAAAATCTTTTAAAGATGATTTTAGGTCCAGGTGAATACAACAAAGCAGGCGGTAAAGGCTCTGAAGACAAGCCAAAGTTGAGTAAAAAATTGTTGTTTGCCGAACAGTCGAAACTTCGTGATAATGACGATAATTCGGAGAAAAACAGTGACAGCCTTAAAGACCGGCGCGCAGATCGGAAAGACTTTAAAGAACGCGGCAAGACTGAGAACGATAGTCGGGGTGTTCGCAAAACACGGCTTTCACAAAGTCGCGGAAAAGGTAAAGCTCGGTAAATTTGTTATCGAGCGCCTCAGCGCCTCCTCTGAACTTGAGTCGTACTCAATGGCAGAGCGCATGAGGATGAGCTTTGAGGAGCTTGGCCCTACGTTCGTCAAACTAGGACAGCTCCTGGCAACTCGCCCCGATTTAGTTCCTGAAGAATACATTAATGAATTCGAAAAGCTGCACGATCGTGTGCAGCCTTTACCCTTCAACACCGTTGAAGAAGTTCTGAAAGAAGAATTCGGCAATTCTCTTTATCAAAAATTTTCTGAAGTGAATCCCGAACCATTGGGGTCCGCAAGTATTGCCCAAGTTCACCGCGCTCGCCTAGCTACTGGCGAAGAAGTCGTCGTCAAAGTTCAACGTCCTGGGATTATTCAAACTATTAATGACGACCTCAATGTTCTCTATCTCTTGGCGGACTTACTGGCAACCTATGTTCCTGAAAGCCGCCCTTACAATCCCAAGGGAATCGTCGAAGAGTATTTTAAAACTCTCGAACTAGAAACTGACTTTATTGTCGAAGCAAACAACATCCGTCGCTTCCAAGAAAACTTCCGTGACGACGAAACCATCAAGATCCCTGCGGTCTATATGGATTTAACCACGGAGCGTGTGTTGACTATGGAAGCTCTCCCAGGCGTTCCACTGAGCCAGGACAGCTCTTTGAGCCAGCCCGGCATGGACTCTCAAGAAGTCATTAAACGTGGCTTGGGCGCTTACCTGAAGATGGTTTTTGACCATGGCCTTTTCCATGGGGACCTTCACGCAGGAAACTTTTTTGTTTTACCTAATAATCATATTGGGTTGATTGATTTCGGTGTCGTCGGCCGACTTAATACGCGAACACAATCAGCCATTGCAAATATGCTTCTGGCTCTATCCAAAGAAGACTATGATCGCTTGGCATATGAATATGTTGATCTTGCCCCCTTCACGGATCGGGTGAATATTGATATTTTTGCCAAAGAATTGCGTGAGCTGATCGCTCCCTATTACGGCCTCACCCTAAAGAACGTGAACCTGGGGAAGCTTCTTTTAAGATCCTCTGGTATTGCGGCCCGCCACCACTTACAAGTGCCAACGGAGCTTATGATGTTCTTTAAATCCATAGTCGCAGTGGAAGGAATCGGCAGAAAAATCCAAAAAGATTTCGACTTCCTTCAATATTCACTGCAGTTTGCTGGCGAGTTAGCAAAAACTCACTTCGGTCCACAGCGCATGATGAATGACATGTCACAGATCGCCCGCGAATCGCGCAGCTTTATCAATGCCTTACCACGCCAGCTCAATTTCTTTTTCAGAAAGATCAACAGTCCTGATCACGCCTTCCGACTTAAAGTCGCAGAACTTAAGGATCTTAAGAAATCCATTGAGGTCTCTTTCAATTTGCTTTTCTTAGGCGTGATTATTTCTTCTTTAATCTTAAGCGCATCCTTCATCTCGGTTCACCAAACCGAAAACCATATCTGGGGTATTCCCACAGTGAGTATGATCGGATATGGAATGGCGATGCTCCTAGGTTTGATTGCTTTTGTTAACTATATCAGAAAGCCCTGAGGTTTTGGATCATGCAGCAACTGTATTATGAGCTCAGCGTTTTAGCTAAAGCTGTTAACTTTAAAAACCTCTCCGCAGCGGCTCTTCACGTAGGGCTAAGCCAGCCACAACTTTCCCGCATCATCGCGAAAATTGAAGACGAACTAAAAATTGTCTTATTGGATCGCTCTGCGAAAAGAAAATCCGGCTGGACTTCGATTGCGTTCCAACTGGCAGAAATTTTCGAAAAATCGATTCACCGCCTGGAAACTGAACTTCAAGGGATCAGCAACAATCAAATGGTGGCCGAACTCCATATTGGAACATTAGAAGGCCTTTCAAGCTTCGCACTGAAAGCCTGCCACCAATGCTTTGAAGAAGTGGGCGTAAAGAAAATCACTTTGGATATCTTTGATTTGAACGAACTAGAAGCCAACTTCCTATCTGGAAATCTGGATCTGATTTTTACTTCTAAATCACCGGGTCGCCAGAAGTTCAAATATTTGTCAGAGCTAGGATTTCAAAGGCTTGAAGCTATCGAGTCTAATAAAGACTTCGCGGTTTTAAGCACCTTTGAATATGGCAGAGCTAACAAAAAAGAGCTCGAGTCCTTCCCTCACCTTTTTATTTCTAACTCCCTAGCTATGCGTCGATCTTGGCTGGAATCATCTGGGGGCACCGGACATTTGCCGACAGAGGCAAAACGCGGGCGAGCCAAAGATGCGGAGCCCGTTTTGATGATCGGCTCTGAACTTTTAAATCCGGTCTTGTGGGAAAATATCAACGAAGCCATTTCAGAATAAAAAAAGAGGACCTGTTGCCAGGTCCTCTTTTTTAAAATTTTATTGAAACTGTTAATCTGGTTTTACTTCATTATCATCACAGTCTCTTTCAGAGATGTACATGTGATCAATGCCGACATTCACACCAAAACCTTTTTCAAGCTTGATGGACATGTTCATCGCAAGTTGCGGCATTCCTACCTTCACTGCTCTGAAAGCACCCGCTCCTAGAATAACTGCTGCGTCAGCATTCACCGCCAGATATTTGCCTAAGATGACTTCTGGATCAGAGTTAAACAAGCTGAGCTCGCCAGCCAAACCGTAATATTTCAAATAGCCAATGCCGATTGTAGGGCTTAAACAATGCGCACCGAAGGTCACGCGAATATTTTTGGTCCACTTTTTACCATGAACGCTTGTACAAGAAATCACACCATCTGCAACTGACTTAAAATGACCAGCAATGATTTTAAAACCTTTGGCAGTTCCTTTAAATTGCATTCCGCAAACCCATAAGCGTCCTTGCGCATGGATGTCATTATCCATTGTAGACATAACTGGTTCTTGCGCATGTGCGAAAAATCCAGTCAACCCCACAGCTAAAATCACGAGCAGCTTCTTCATGAATCTTCTCCTTTGAATGGTTCCATTTTAGGAATCGTTTGTTCCTCTATTCGGAACTAACTCAGGATTGTGTGCAAGTCGCGCGATGAAAGACATTGCTATGTGAATTGATATAAAAAAAGACCCTTCTAAAGAAGAGCCTTTTGACAATTATTTCTTATGTCAGCGAACAGAGCTGATACTTCTATTTTCCCAATAAGAGGTACTGATTAATTGCATCCGCAACCTCAGCGGATTCATTGATCACACGCTGGCTAATGGCCACATCGTCAATGAAGTATCCAAAGGCTCTTAAGTTTTGTGTGTTACCAAGAATTTGCGTTGTATTAGTTAAGTTGTAGCGGGAGTTTTGATAAGCAAAACTTTGCCACAAATCACCTGTGAAAATGTCGGAACGCTTTCTTTGTGCCCATTCTCTGGCTGGCTGAGCGGCATGGCAACTTGCACAGTCCATTGTTTCCGGAGAATAGTTTTTTGGGTTTTCAATACGATAGGCGCCTCGCACATCTTTGCGAATAGCTTCCTCATTACCCTCTTGCAAGTTCGCGGAATTCACAATCAACTTGTTAACCGTATCGTCACCCTTAGGCGCAGGAGCAATCATTCCCCGTTCAAAGTGATCTGCGGGTACCGCTTGATTCACAAATCCTTGAGCAGCACGATCCGTGCGCGGAATTTTCAACAAACTCAAACTTCCATTATTAACAGCAAATCCTTGAAATACCCACATATCACCCGCTCCACGCAAAGCCATTGCTGTGACACGAGACAGATTTTGAGCACCAGCATATTTTCGAATGATCGCATTGAAGTCGACCAGAGCGGGGCTCTTATCGCCTTCAGCAGACCATGCTGGATGCACCTGCAAAGGCAAACCCGCTGTGCTCACGCCATATTTCGCTTTCCAGGTGGCGATATCTTGAAGCAAAGTCGTGAATTCGGCATCGGTTAGGACATAAAAGCTATGTAAAGCAGCGTCGACTGTTTGGACGTGATTACGACGACCTTCCTCCAAGGGTTGCCAAACCAAACGCAACTGACGTTGGCAAGCTTGCGGAGTCGGCAATGGAAAACAAGGATCAATACGGAGAGCTACAACACGCAAGGCCTCATTAATTTGAGACTGTGTCATCGTGACAGACAAAATTGGAACTGCATCTAGAAGCTTAGGAGCTATAAGCGGACCACCGCGCCCGGGAGCCTCGATGCCTAACAGATTATCGGGACCCACTTGTGCCGGAAGTGGCATCAAATAGGACACATCGTTCAAATCCCAAGCAGCGAAAACATTAAGGGAAACCAATAAAGTCGTACCGAAAGCTAAAAGTCTTTTCATGGACAATTGAATTCCAGGTTTAGGCACGCGAATCAACAAATATCCCCTTGTTCTGGGGCAAATCCGGCAATTGAAAATCAACTGAAACTATAAAAATCCCGCAGGGGTTGGGGGCCGAAACCCGAAATAAAAAAGGCCCGGGGTTTCCCGAGCCTTTTCCGACATTTCGTCTCCAATGTCTTTAGTATTTTCTGCTATTAGCCAAGAAGTTTCAGTGCCAATTGTTGGGACTGATTCGCTTGACCAAGGACAGACACACCTGCTTGCAACAAGATATTATTTCTTGTCATTTCAGAAGTCTCTGCCGCAACGTCAGTGTCTCTGATTCGAGAGTTCGCTGCCGACAAGTTTTCATCTGCGATCAACAAGTTGTTAGATGTTGATACCAAACGATTTTGTAGAGCACCGAAGTTCGCGCGAATCGCATTCACCGAAGTCAGAGCATTATCGACTACATTCAAAGACATTTGTGCGCCTTCTTTTGTAGCCACCGACTCTGCCACCATCCCCAGAGCTTCCAGGGAAGAGTTCGCAGCGCCAGAGTTGAAGCTAATACGATCTTGGAAAGGATCGTTGTTAACGCCAACTTGAATATCAATCATTCCACCCGTTCCGTTCAGAAGATCGTATCCGTTGAACTTTGTTGATTCAGTAATACGCTGAACCTCAGACTTCAATTGTTGATACTCAACATCTAGGAACTTTCTTTCTGTATCACCGATCGTATCCGAAGCGGCTTGAACACCCAATTCTCTGAAGCGAATCAACATATTGGAAACTTCGTTAAGGCTTCCCTCTGCCACTTGCACCAATGAAATACCATCGTTGGCATTTCTGTTAGCTTGTCTCATACCGCGAATTTGACCTTTAAGGTTTTCGCTGATCGCAAGTCCCGCAGCATCGTCAGCAGCTTGATTGATTCTTTGTCCAGAAGCCAATCTTGCCATTGATCTATCCGCGTTGATTCGTGTCATATACAGATTTTTTTGCGCATTCAACGCTGACACGTTCGTACCAATTCTCAATCCCATTCTATCCTCCGTGCATCATGTTTTCTTCCTCCGTGAAGTGTTGCCATCCATTGGCATAAGGCGCGATCCGTGCACCCGTTTGTTATTAAAATTGAAAGCTTGCGATCAAGCTCCGCTTTACTCATCGACAAAAATGCAAACAATCTCGAGTCCAGATTTATTTTTTATTTTTTATTTTTTTCGTGAAACTTGAAGAACAAAAATTTTGAATGCACATAGAGTGCGTTAAAGAACAAGCGCCGAAAGCGCAAGTGAATCGACAAGATGCCGTCACACCATCGACGAAGAAGGTTCGTCGGAAAAAACTTGTAACCACGACCCGCCCCATGCAATTTCGAATCTCTAATTTTCCAGAAAATGTGGTCCCCCACATTTTCTGTGGGGGGCACGTCGCAGGAAACAGATCAAATTGTCAGCTCATATAAATAGAGCTTCGGGCTTATATACACTCGGAATCCACCACTATAGGTGGATTCTCTTGAGGGTGATCTTGATCATTGAAGATAAGATCGGGAACCGGAATCTTTCTTGGAAGTTGAGTCAGGCTCCGGCATTGCTACCGGAGTTCGTCAGACTATCCTTGGAAAGATTTGTTCAAGAGTCCAAGTGCTACGTTAGCTTGTTGGTTCGCTTGTGCTAGTACACTAGTACCGGCTTGCAACAAGATATTATTTCTAGTCATTTCAGATGTCTCTTCAGCTACATCCACATCTCTGATACGAGAGTTAGCGGCTGACATATTCTCAACGGATACCTGAATGTTCGAAACCGTTGATTGAAGACGATTTTGGATCGCACCGAAGTCTGCGCGCATTGCGGAGACACTTACGATGGCTTGGTCGATCGCTGATAAAGCATTTTGTGCTGAAGCTTTATCCGCAACTGACGTCAAGTTGACTCCTAAAGCTGCAGAGTTTGCATCGGCTTTAGAGGCATCGAAAGAGATACGGTCAATTTCTGGATTATTTCTAGTACCAACTTGGAAGTCCAAGATAGAGCCAGTGCCTGCCAAAAGTTGAGTTCCATTGAACTCTGTACCTTCGGAGATACGGTCGATCTCTGATACAAGTTGATCGTACTCTACATTCAGGAACTGACGCTCAGTCGGTCCGACCGTGTCAGAAGCTGATTGCACTGAAAGCTCTCTAAGACGAATTAAGATCGAAGAGATCTCATTCATGGAACCCTCTGCCACTTGGACTAGAGAGATACCGTCTTGAGCATTTCGTGACGCTTGTTTTAGACCGCGAACTTGAGCTTTTAAATTCTCAGAGATCGCTAGACCGGCAGCATCGTCACCAGCGCGGTTGATACGGAATCCTGAAGCGAGCTTTTCCATGCTCTTATCAAGACCAATCTTCGTTCCCCACAAAACTCTTTGTGCATTTAACGAAGCTGTATTCGTGTTAATTCTCAAACCCATAATTCCTCCTCCTTGAAGATTTACCGAGCTTCGATCCTTGAAACTCGAGGTACCGACTTGGCACCGTTGGGTAGTTCATTTGCTGTATTACTCATCGGAGCCCCCAGGAATTCCTAAAGTGATACGTATCATTTTTTTACACTTCTGGTCCTAAGTCCCGGAGGTACGCCGTACCTTTTTGGCATGCGGCGCGCAATAAGTGGCTGTAATAACTACACTTTATGGATTCACTGGACCTTCAGAAAATGTCTTTAAATAACTGTGTCTTCAAGAGGATGACGCTTATATGTGTTTTCATCTCTGGCAAATCCGAACTCTCTTTTTCGAAGAGCTTTTTGGATGGCTTCCTTAGAGG
>JBJTMR010000029.1:0-33155 GCA_046070625.1 Bdellovibrio sp.
TCCCGCGACAGATTCGAACACCTTGATGCAAACATTATGTAACTCACTAAAGCTTTCCACTGACCGCCTCACTTTTTCTAATGCGACGTTGTCTGTCCGAAAACTCGGCCCACTGGCGAGACTCTTCACTTTCTTTTTCTAATTCTCGAAGACGTGCGTCTTCGTTCTGTAAAATAAGAGTCTGCTGATTCTGCTGGACCTCATTCAGAGCCACATTCGTCTCGGTGGTATTAAGAGCAATCGCTCCCTCGTTTCCCAATATTGCAATACGCCCGATTAGGCGCTTAAAACGTCTGACGTAATCCGTGGTACTACGAATATTATTTTCCAAGCGACGAGAAGACCATTCAGGGCCATTTAAGATAGACTTCGTGCTTCGACTGACATAGCGAATATTTGAAGATTCCTTTCGGACCGCTTCAGATCTGCGCTGAATGTCCTTCGCGCCATTTTGAATGCTTTCATCTGGCACAAGTTCTTCTGAAAGTTCAGATACAGCATCGGCATAAGCCGCTACCTCAGTCGCTTTCTTAGCTTGCTCTCCGATAAAGTCCAAAAAGGCCAAGCTATTTGAACAAAAAAGAAAGACGATTATAAAGACAGGCATCGGACAATCTCCTCAAGTCGTAGACTGGGACAAGCCTTCCTTAGCTCTTGGTATTTACGACGATCTTCGTCTTTAGAAGTATAGGACCAATACTCCTCGGCACTGAGTCTGACTTTTACGACCCGCTCACCATGACAGTCTTTAAACAGGGCTTCGGAAAACTCACCCTGCTGACGACGCAAGGACTTGATTTTCTCTACGCTCGCCGAATTTAGCTGAGTCCGACTAATGAATGACTCTTCATCTCCATCTAATGAGAAAAATATCTTGTTTGGTGAATTATCTAGAATGCCCGTATCTCCATCCACCACAACGTGCGCAGACTTCTGAGCAACGGTAATAAATCCGTGCCCTTCTTTGCGGACATTGGCAATGGAGAGATTAAAGAAAGAAAAGCACTTCTTTATAAAAAACGGGGTCTCGTCTGCGATGAAAACGATTCTCTTTTTGTGTTCATTGCTTTTAAGCATCTCCAAATTGAACTTTGCCATGACAGCAGCGAGTCCACCTTGAGCATAATCAGGATCTAGTGCCTGACTGATTTTTGAAAAATTAAAGTACAAGAGCTTTGAATCATCCCAGGCTCTAGACATATCAGAAGTAACGGTTAAAAAAGCATTACCATAGACTCCGTTTCCTACCCATCGACCGAAAAGCTCTTTTCGAGGTAGGTCTTGCATACTAGAAACAAAGTTTTGAAGCGAAAAATCATTGCTCCTAGTTTCCGCATAAAGAGCAATTGTTCTTTCGAGATCGGACTTCATTGTTTTAGATAATTTAGATTCACCTTCTTCAAGAATGAGCACTTCTAAGAAGCCAGCCAGAATCTGAATAGCTTCTTTAGTGGGCCCCAACTCTTTGAGCACGTCGAAGGGATTAAGCCCTGTGGGTTCATTTAGTAATAAGGTCTTTTCAACCCCGCCCAGCATCTCTGTTTCGCGCGAGTGACTACCACCAACGTCTATTTTGATCACTTTGATACTAGGATCGAAAATCAGAGCCCGAGTAAGGGCATTTGTAAGGACTGACTTCCCAGTCCCCGGTCTGCCGAAAATGCACCAAGAAAAAGACTCATAGCTAGAGTCAAACACATCCAAGAATGTCAGCGATTCATCCTTCCGATGAAGTGCTAACGATCTTTTATTGATTCTCAATTTTGACAAAGAATCGCCTCGGCTAATCAAAGGCATATAAGCCACCAAGACAGAGTCCTTTTCTAAAAGGCTGTAGTGAGGAATTGTTCCCGGATAAAAGCTCTTAAAGCTTTCTAAAGCGCCTACACTTTCAATATAGATTTCACCTAAAGGCTCAAGTCTCCGTTTAAGTTCTTCACGGTCTTCTCGCAATTCCCCTTCCGAACTCCGAGACACAAGGCACTGCCACTCAAATCTAAAGAGCTTAGAGCCATTAAGACTAATATCCTCTAAATCCGATTGAGCTTCTTCGTACTTTCGAGCTTCCTGCAAATCGCCTCCGATAGCATTTTGCTTCGATCTGCGACGAAGAAAGGTTTCTGCTGTACTCTGGGAAACAGCCTCAATGGTGCAGCAAATTGTGTAGGGCAAAGGCAAACTGTCTTTAATGTGTGACAAAGTGGAAAGATCAACACCAAAAGCGGATTGTTTGGTCAGCCTCAAGACGCTGACTGCGTCTTTTCCAAGATCTAGTGTCTGGAACCTATGGTCGACCTCATCTCCAAGCTGGGGCAATATAGCCTCGACGTCACCTTGAGAAAGCGGACGCACTTGCACTCCGTGAGACTTTAAAAGCTGGAAGTCAGTCATAACAGAGGACTCGGCTCGATCTTTTTTCTTAAAGAGCAATGAAAGATCTGCCTTTGCTGGCTTTTCTAGAAATATATAGGCACGGTTTTTTATAAATCCGATAGCCTTAAGGGCTTCAGAACGAGAATGAATCGTGTCTGAATCAATTGCATAATCAGACTTAAGATAGACTCTCAGAATCCGTCCCTCTGGTAAATCACGCAAGATACTTTGGAGCATAGCCTCTGCCTTTTCTAGCCCGTAAATCTCTTCATCAAAAAGATCGACTTCAAATCCAGCAATCAATGCACCGTTATCCAAGGTATGAATCGTCAAATCTTTAAAGTGGCTTGTTTCTACGATTTTTTGAAACATGAGTGACTCCGTTTTTAAGAAGATACTTAAGTGAATCGCGTAAAATTTTTCGACGATATCCAAGGCGAATTGGTATCAACATCACTAGGACCGAGATCGTGAACATCAGTGCCCAGAGCATAGACTTCACACCAATTATTTTACTAAGCAGCAACAACCCCAGAAGGAGGATTCCTGCGCCTGTAATGTCGTTGTAGGAAAGTCCCAAAAAATAAGACTCATCGTTTAGAACTCTAGAGGTTTTTCGTTCTTTCATCGAAAGACCTCTTTAAGCATATCGATAACAGCGGGCCCACCAAAGGTAGCTGCGGCTCCGATCACTCCGCTCATTAAGACCATCCGGCCAAGATTGGCCATTCCGATCGACATCGCTATGCCACCTAAGACAATCCCGATGACTGCTGTCACCTGCCCCACCGAAACAACAATACTCTGTCCTCGTTGTGCGGCTTCTTCCAGTCGTGATGCCACTGCTGGGTGACTCAATAAAATGATGAGTCCGGAACAGGCAAAATAGTAAATATACTTAAGACGCTTCATAGATACTCCTTATTTACTCACTGGCGGTACGATCTCGAACATCTCCACTTGTCGATACCAGGTATTGGCTTGATTCGGGTCCTGCACCCATTGATCAAGCTTGTATCGCTTCCACTCTCCGGGTTCGATCAATCCCGACACTTCTTTAGGTATCGGAGACGAAAACAAAGAATTCCCTTGCTGAATGAGCTGCGGTTGCATTTGCTTTTGAAAATGATCGAGTTTCATTTTTAAACTCTGATTTTCATTTCGAAGCTCATCGTCCTTCGACACATTTATATAGGCGCTTGCCGCTCCCGCCATCGCCGCCCCTACACCCGCGTACATCGTTGAATAGGTCATTCTATATTCGCTCTTAGTTTGTCCGATGAGTGCTCCGGCCGCGGCCCCAATAGCCATATCTCGCAACACTTTGTCTCTTGTCGAAGTCGCACAGCCGACGGTCATAGTCAGAGCGGAGAGCCAAAGGCTCACCACTGCAACTAACTTAAAAAGCGCCACTATTTTACTAGGCATTTTCCTTCTCCTTGGCCGATCGAGATACAAAGAGGATCGACATTTCCATCGAGTGCTTTTGCACCGTCGATGCCCTTGTCACCTTGCTTGCCTTCGGGACCAGAGCTTGCACCTGAACATTCAGAAGATGTGGGATCACCACCAGGTCCCCCGATGCCACCGAGTTGACCTGCTCCACCCTTTCCAGGAATGCCAGCAAGCCCCACTGTCTGAAATGGCTCTACAACGAACTCTGTTTTTTCTTGGATTTCGACAAGGAGAGAGCCTGAGTTTCCACCGCGACCGGCTCTTGTGCCATCTCGGCCTTTGGATCCATTAGCTCCGGCACCACCATTATCAGGATTTCGCGTACACCAACACTTCAGAGGACCGCCGATTCCTATTCCACCGACACTGGCCCTAGCGCATTCGTGAGCTCCGTTGCGACCACTGCCACCGCTGGCAGCCCGAATATCCCAAGGCTTACCATCGAATCCGTCGCCGCCGTTTTGACCGCGCAAATTAACACGCAAATGCCCGACTGCGACCTTCGCACGTATCTCGACCGAGCCGCCAGAGGCACCGTCAGTTTCAAAGGGCGCTTTGGCCCCTGTTTGAAAGGAGTAGATTTCAACATTGTCTGAGTAGATCTTGTCTGCTTTGATCGCGAGCTTAAAGCCATTCGTTTGAATTTTGGCTTGATTGGCTAGAAAGACTCGAGCAGCTTCAATATTCAGATCTTGCTTTAACTCCGTTGATGCCTCGATAGAATAGTCCCGAGGAGTCAGTCCTGAGAACTCGCCGATCAATACTGGCTTATCGCCGTCATAAGAAAAAACTCTGAAGTTAAACTTGGAATTGTCTTTGATTGGATGAGTGTACTGACGAACAGAATCTGTTTCAAAAATTCGTTTTCCTGAGTCTTCGATGACAACCTTAGTAACTTCAGCGGGCCACGACACCAGAATCTGGTACTGGTGAGGAATATCTAATTCTTGAAGACTGAACTTAGCGTCCCCACTTGTTTGAACTTTGTTAACCTTTTCGGTGATTGGTGGAATTTCATTTTTAGCAGCTTCTTTTTGAATATCTCCGCAGCCAACCTGGCTTGCTATAATAGTGGCTGCTAGAATTTTAAGACCTGCGGTTTTAGTTTTGGGCAAAGCGCGGCCCTTGGCGAATGCAAATAGCATCGTCCCCTCCTCGTAATGGGTGTTTTTGGCTTTTTACGAACCCACTCCTTGAAGGGAGACTGCAAAGCGTGCTAAGAACCGTCTTAGCCATTCACGTGGCGCCTTGCCTGTCCTTGTCTTCCATTGCCGTGGAATCCTTCAAGGATGGGCTTTTTGTTTTCTGGCGTCTGAAATACCTAGCGTTAAAATCTTTGTAAATCTATTTTTCAAAATAAATACGTATAGTTACGCTATACGTATTCATAAAAATCTATGTTTGCTTATAGAATTCTATGTTTTTAACTTGAAACTTATGTGCTTAAAAAGTAATCAGACAAACAAATTATGCGAAAGAAACTCAGCCTAGCAGAGAAAATTGCCCTGCTCGCGAAGAATTCTGGTGTTAGCCAGTCCTCTATCGCGGAGCAAGTGGGAGTCCCCGCGAGCCACGTGAATCATTATTTCCGTGGCAAGGGAGCTGTACGCTCTGAACTCTTCGTCGAGATCCTTAAAACATTGAATATCGATATCGAAGCGCTCGTGAATAAAGAAGTCGCTCGATTGAACGATCTGGATCTTGAGGAAAAGAAGAACGCTGGTGAAGCATTTGAACGTTTAATGAAAATGATGGACCAACCTGAACGCCAAGCCGCCGTAGCCTATCTGGTGAACTACTCTCAAGCAGCCCTTGGTACGAAGGCCAAACCACACACAAAGATTCTTAAAGAATCACTATAAGGGAGGACACTTTGGAAACGCAGACTCAAAGTGTGCAACAAACTCGGCTGCAAACGATCGACAAGATCCGGCGCAACTACAATTTCATGAAGTTCTCGCTCCTTCCTGAGCTTGCAGACTTCAAAAACGACCTTCGTTGGATGTCCTCCAAAGTCGGAGTTAGCATTGAAGAATCTCTGAATTTTCAAGAGGAGCTTCTTGCTGTTGGGATTTGGAAAAAGAATTCAGACGGATCTGTGGTCACGACTGAAAAATTCATTGAATATGCACCCGGCGATGAACCTTCGAAAAAGACAATGGACTTTCTGACGCTGAATGCAAATCTTGCGGCAAGAGTCAGCTTCGATGGTCCTTGCTGGTATGAGTATTCCACAATCGTCACGACTGATGAGCTTAGAAAAGAGTTCATCAAGAATGTTTGGAATGCATATCAAGAATTTCTAACCAAATCTCGCGAAACCAAAGGTGACCAAATGGTATCTTGGTCTCACATGTTCACGGATGCACTTGCCCTTAAAAATGATCAGGAGGAGCAATAATGAAACAACTCGCACTTACGACAATCGTAGTATTATTCTCTAACTTTGCACTTGCTGCTGGCGGCACAAGCGGCGGCGGCTGGAGACCAGGCACAATGATGATGACGAATCCTGGACTATCTGATTTTGGTGGAACTGGCGGCGGTGGAGTTATGAAATCTCCTGAAATCGTATTCCACATGGGACAGAAAAATGGTCTTGTGAAATTTGCTTATGGGCAGCTTGCTGGCAACCATTGGCAAATTCAAAAGATTCAGATTCCAGAATTCGACTTAGTTCAGAATCCGAGCATTGCTGACGCTCTTAGCGAATCACAGCAAGAAAACAATTGGACTCTGATCAAGTAACCTTGAAAAAAGCTGATCAAAAAATCATAAATGAGATAAAAGAGACGTTGAAGGATGCTTACAATCCTTTGCGTCTCTTTCTATTTGGATCTCGGGCAAATGGCACGGCAACAAAAGACAGCGACTATGATTTTGTGATGGTCCTTCCCGGCAAAAAGAAAACTTCTTCAACTCAAATGGGAAAAGCGATCAGCCTTATTTGGAATAAGCACAACGTCTCTGCTGATGTATTTATCTATTCTGAGAAAGAATTCGACGAATGGAAAGACGAATTCAGTTCGATTCCAGAAACTGCTTTGAATACGGGTATAGAAATTTCCCTCACTAAAAACACTCGCCAACGCAACCAAGGTTAATTTATGGACCGAGTTTTCCCCAAGGCACCTACAATTACCCCCGAGACATGGATAAACCTTCTTCAATCGCTTACCGATCTGTACCGAATGGCGCCATGGAAATGGATGACCGATGAAGAACTCTTCGGCGTCGAAATTCCCGAAACAAAAGAGATCTATTTCGTTTGCATAATGGGCAACGCGAAACAGACATATGGGATTTGCATTTACCGTGGATTTGACGGATTCAGATTTTACAATCGACTGTTAAGCCAGATTGATGACTTTGATGATCCTGAGTTCCGACTTCGTCAGAACTCACTGCTAGTTGAGTTTACTGAAAAGAAGTTCATGCAACCTGAAGACATGGAAGTTTTTGAAAGCAGCGAGTACAAACCTGCTTCTAATAAAGCCTGGCCATTCATCCGAAGCATTAAACCCGGGTGCCCGCCTTGGTTCATCGACGAAAAAGAAGCTGCTGGCCTTGTCACTGCAATCGAGGTCATTCCACGAATGCTTGAGAAAGTCATGGATGATCCCGACTTTGCATTTGGAGAGTCAGGTCAAACTGTTCCTGTCTTTGTTAAGAAAGCGCGTGGATGGAAAATCGAATGGATGGGACCAAGAAAGCTCGGGAACCGAGAAGGCTTCGATCCTGAGGGTGATTCCGCACAAATCAATGAGCTACTTCTAAAGAGAGTACTGCAAAAGAATCTTGAGATCGTAAACTCCACTTGGGAAGTCGCTCAGTTCTATCTTCCCTCCCCCGTCGCCGCAAACGACCGGCCTTTCTATCCAAAGATGCTTGCCATCGTAGAGCGAGGAACCGGGTTTGCCGTGGGAGTTGAGATGATCTCACCGGAACAAGATCCGATGCTTGCGATGAAAAATCTGCTTATGCAAAAAATGTTGGAGCATGGATATATTCCGACGGGCATCACTATGGATGACTATTGGCTTAAGATGAATCTGGATGTGTTGGCGATGAAGTTGGATGTTATGACCTTTGTTTCGCAGCTGGAAGATATACCGGATTTTAAGATACATATTTTTAGCAAGAGCGAAGGACTGTAACGTCCCAGAGCGAAACCCGGACATGCACCCATAACACATAGCGCCAGCGATGACTAACTCGCTGCGCATAAATTAGTTCATGTGTTTGACGAAGGCTTGCCGAATGGCAGGCCTTTTTCTATTCTATTCAAGCACTTAAGCATCGAAGCTTATGGCTCAATGATGAGCAAAATAATCAAGGAGGAATTTAGCGGCTTAACTCGCTCACGTTCCTCTTTTTAGGAACGATAGATTATGCCTGAAGCCGCAGTTGAACGAAAAAACTCTTTAAGTTCCCCTTTGTCACCAGGGGCCCGCATTGAAGTTCGTGGAGAAGAATGGGTCGTCAAACAATGTCACTTCGATGAAGAATCTGCCGCAAATGTTATAAAAGCTACCGGCATGTCCGGAATCGTTCGTGGCCTTAATATGGTCTTCCTCGACACTCTGGACAAAATTAAAATCGTAAATCCGCTTCAAGTTCAGTTCGATCTCGACTTCTCGCCTAATTATCGCAGAACAAAGCTGTTCATAGATACTTGGCTTAGGAAGAGTATTCCAACAACTAATAATCTTGTCATCGGCCATCGAGGTGTTTTTAAAGAGGCGCCTTATCAGTACAAACCCGCAGTGCAAGCACTGGATCAGGTAAAAAATCTCCGTCCTCGTATTCTTATGGCGGACGCCGTAGGTATGGGAAAAACTATTGAGGTAGGAATTCTTCTCTCCGAACTAATTCGCCGCGGGAAAGGAGATAGAATTCTAGTCGTTGGCTTGAAGGCAATGCTTTCACAACTTCAAAAAGAACTATGGTCTCGTTTTTCAATTCCGTTAAAAATGATGGACTCGCAAAAGGTTGAGCGAGTGTACAGAGACATTCCCAGTGGGATGAATCCATTTAACTATCACGACAAAATTATCATTTCCATGGATACGCTTAAAACGCGTGAAAACATGAAATATCTTGAAGGCTCCCATTGGGACATCATTGTCATTGATGAATGTCACAACGTAGCTGCAAAAGGAAAATCAACATCCATTAGATCTAAATTAGCAAAAAAACTTGCTTCAGCTTCAGACACTCTAATCCTCACCAGCGCTACTCCCCACGATGGAACTAAAGAAAGCTATGCAAGTCTTCTTGAACTTCTTGATCCTACTCTTGTTGTAGATCCAAACGATATTACCAAAGAGTCCCTAAACAACTCTGGTGTTCTGATTCGCCGATTCCGTTCAAGTCCTGAAGTAAAAGGTCAAATCGATGCTAAAGAACGAAACGAAGTTCCTTGCTGGATTGATAATGGACCAGTGATTGACAAGACCTTGGAGAGTCTCAATGGTAAAACATTCAAGATTCTTGATGCAAATAAAAATCGCAAGAAAGACATCTTCTTCCGATCAACTCTTTCAAAAGCTTTATTTTCTTCACCAGAGTCCTTGCTATCAAGTATCGACGAGCGCCTCAAAAAATTAAAAAAAGCGAATCACGAGTCCCACAGCGAGGATCGCCAATTCTTAGATAAAATTCGAAAAGACTTTAAGGACTTTGGAATCACGGATAGCCCTAAGTACAAAAAGCTTCTTGAAATACTTAAAGAAAAAATTAAGAACAATGAACGCGTGGTTATTTTTTCTGAATACAGAAAAACGCAAGAAGCATTACTTAAGGCTCTATCGCACGATTTAAAACTAAAACCCCAAGAAGACCAAGATCGATTTGATTCAAAGAAATCAAAAGCGCAAATCGTTGGCTTCAATGCTTCCGTCCCCGAATCCGATCAGCAAGAGATTATCGAGTCTTTTGCATCCCAAAGTAGCAAAATAAAGGTTCTGGTCACTACAGATATTGCCTCAGAGGGTGTCAACCTTCACTACTCTTGCCATAATCTGATTCATTTTGATGTTCCTTGGTCATTCATTACCCTTGAACAAAGAAATGGACGTATTGATCGTTATGGACAGCAAAACCAACCTAATATTTACTACCTAGTCTTAGACTCTAAAAAAGAGAGCCTTGAAAGATTCAAAGAAAGATGGGTTGTCGAAAAGCTATTAAATCGCGCAAAAATCGCTCGAGCACAACAAGGCGATGAGCGTCTTGCGCTTGAATGTTTTGATCCTGAACTTGAAAATCAAAAGGTAACCACAGCCTACCAACAACCAGAAGAAGACTTCGCAAGCCTACTATTCAAAGATGATTTTGATGAAACCTTTGGTGCAATTCAAGGAACAGACAACCTAAACCTAACACCGCAAGAACCAAAGTACTTATTCTCAGACACTGAGTTTTTTGAACGCGCCTGCAAGGAACTAAAAATTAAAATTGGCCTTGATGAAAATGTCATCACTGTCAACAAAGGCGAAAATGAAGAGAAAATAGAAATTCTAAAACAGCAAATTGAAGCCCTTGAAAATGAGCTTGATCTTTCCAAAATGGAAGACCTTCAATTTACCCACAATAAGACTCTTTTAATAGAATCTATAGAGAAATCCCGCAAAGACGCTGGAGCTTGGCCAGATATAAACTATTTATGGGAAATTCACCCGTCTTCTAAAATCCTTACTGAGCTAACAGAAGGAATCTTCGAAAAGGATCATTTGCCTTGCGTTCTTATCGACAAAGACGAAGGCCTTAGCAATGTGACTGTGTTATTTCACGGATCAATCGCTAACAAACAAGGGCAACCACTAAAATCTGAAATCGTAGCAGCTTATGAGTCCTCTGATGGATTGCAATTTCAAGATGCGATGAAACTCTTGGAAGAGATCTCATTTACCCACCTTAAAGTTGTCAATCCAAGCGATAAGGAGAAAAGCCCTAAAAAGCTAAAATCCTACGAAAAGAACTTCAAAGAAGTCCTTGAGAAGTCACTCAAGTCTTATCATAAAAAACTGACGGCTCAGGCAACCCAAGAACATAACAGCCGCAAACCGAAGCTTGAGGAATACTCTTCACGCATCGAAACATGGTTTAATGCAAAAAAGAAATTCCTTGAGATGAAGTACACGAGCAAACACCAAGTAAAACGTCTTGAGGAAGAAATTGCCTCAGCAGAAAAGACAAAAAACAACATCCAAAAGTATTTAACCTCTCAATTTGATGTTGAGCTTAAATCACCGTTTATCCGCCCTATTGCTTTACTTATCCCAAATGACGGGAGCTGGTCATGATTAAAGGTATCTACAACGAAAACGAATTTTACACCAATCACTACTGGTCATCGAAGTTCTTCGATGATTTGGCATCTAAAACACAAACCATTCCAGATCTCAAAAACAGAGCCAATACAATCAAGGAGTTGGGTGACCAGTATTGGGATCTTATTGAGGCCAAAGATGCCTCTAAAGTAGAACATACTGAGCGATTTGTTCAGTTTTACCAGAACCTTCTTAAAGTACTTGGCTACTCATTTGATCCAAAAAAACGTCAAACAGTCGAAGGGCTCTACTACTCTGTCGCAACCGAAGTAAAACAAGACAGCAAATCCCACCTACTCATTGCCCTAACTGAATCAAATGAGTCTGGCTCTTTTGAAAGCCTCCCTCTGGAACTTGTTAAGCTCAATAAAGAAGACGAGGACGAGGCTGAAGATAGAGATCTTGCTGAGATTACTTCCGAGGAATTAGATTCTGAAACTGGTCCAAAATGGTTTATTGTCGGAGCGATGGACAACCTTCACCTGATTCAACGCGGAAAGTGGTCATATGGTCGTTTCATCCGTGTTAATTTGAGTGAAATATTCGCACAAAAAGACGATAAAGCTTACACGACGCTCCTTGGACTTTTCAGCAAAGAAATTCTTGCTCCCGAATTAGGATTATCAATTCACGAGGAACTGGACGACAACTCTCACCGTCATGCCTTTGCTGTAACAACCGAGTTACGCGAAGGTGTTCGCGAGTCTATTGAACTTTTGATCAACGAAATGATCTACGCCAAAAAGGAAGCTCATCAAGAATATCTAAAAAAAGACAAAGATGCGGATGAGTATGCTAAGGAACTCACTCACGATGCTCTTTTTTATGTGTATCGTTTGATTTTCTTACTTTTCCTTGAATCGCAAGGCGATGATTCTGAGCTGTTACCTTTGAAATCAGAAATCTATCGCCATGGATACTCTCTTGAAAAACTACTTGAGATCGCATTTAAACAAATCCATGAAGGAACCCAAGAGTACGAAGGCACTTTCATCCAGGAAAGCTTGGAACGAATTTTTGACCTTATTTTCAACGGTTTTGTCCCACAAAGATCTGGAGATTTTTTAACCGAAAACCTTTCATCGACAGGATTCCTTGTTAAAGGTCTTAAGAGTGATCTCTTTGATCCAGCAAAAGTAAAGCATCTTAAAGGTGTTTCACTTCGAAATGGCATTCTGCAAAGAATGCTGCAAAAGCTATCTATGGCGGATATCAAAGAAGGTAAAAAAACACGTAAAGCTCGAGTCTCTTACGCGAATCTAGGAATTAATCAACTAGGTGCCGTATATGAGGGACTTCTTTCTTATACGGGTTTCTTTGCTAAAGAGGATCTCTACGAGCTGACCCAAGTGAAAAAAGGAAAAGATGATGTGGATGACTCTTCTGACAGCAATGAAGAATCATCAACAAAGGCAACTAAAGTTGATCCTGATAAAATCTATCTTGCTCCCAAATCTCTTGTGGAAAAGTACAAGAAAGACAAAAAGTACAAACTTACAGATAAGCACTTTGTTTTAGATAAAGAAACTGGTGAACCTGTTCGTTATAAAAAAGGCAGTTTTATCTTCCGCATGGCGGGGCGGGACCGTCAAAAATTAGCAAGCTACTACACACCTGAATCACTTACAAAATGCACCGTTAAATACGCACTCAAAGTGCTTTTCGAAAACAAAAAAACACTTGAAGAACTTCGAAAGGTAAAAATCCTTGAACCAGCAATGGGTTCAGGGGCCTTCCTAAATGAAGCGGTCAATCAACTAGCGGACAAGATTATTGAACTAGAGGTTAAGGAAAATTCTTCGACACTAAAGACACCAAAGGACCGTCAAAAACGACTTTGGGAAATTAAGTATGATCTTATCTCCAACAATGTTTATGGCGTGGATTTAAATCCTACAGCAATTGAGCTTGCTCGTTTTTCATTGTGGTTAAACTGTATAGGAGCAGGAAAAGCCCCCCCCCAGTTCACCAGTCAGTTCAAAGTCGGAAACAGTCTTATTGGAGCACGATTTAAAAAAAATGCTGATGGCATCTACCCGTGGCTAGTGCTTGACTCCGCAATGATGGACTATGGAAAAAAACTCAAAGATTATGATAAGACTGCTGCACAAAATATCGAAAAATTCAGAAATGACTTCTTGAAATCAGAGGTTCCCATAAACTCTGTCATAAAAGAAATCCAATTAAAAGTAGAAAGACTTCTAAAAGATTTAGCAGCAGGACAAAATACAAGCGTATCATATGAACGACTAAAATTTTGCTCAGACTTTTGGTGTTCAACATACTTCCTCTCTGAGAAGGACCTGAAATATTTTCCGAGCACCCATGAAGCGTTTCTGGAAATTATCAGCCAAGCGATAGAATCTGGCCCAACAAAAATCAATCCTGAGCTTTACAAGATTGTTTCCCGAATCTCACGAGAAGAAAGATTTTTCCATTGGGACATTGAGTTTGCCCCGCAAATCTCAAATGGCGGATTTGAGTTAATACTAGGTAATCCTCCATGGGTTGCTGTAGAATGGGAAGATTCACTGTACGTTTCTGACTACAATATTATTCCCTTAGTAAACAAATTTAATGCAGCTGATACCAGGAAATTCATCGAAACCCTAGATGAACCGGATATTTTCTCTGGCTTATCCAGTTTATATATTCGCGTCGCCGGCTATTCGAAAATGTTAGAAAGTGGGTTCTTTCATGAACTCAAAGGTATTTCAAAAAATACTTATAAGTTCTTTGATTTACTAGGAATTCACTACTTAGCTCACGGTGGTGCCATTGGAATAATTCAAGAGGATGGCCTCCTAGAGGACAAAAAGGCCACAGCTGCTAGAAGTCTTCTTTATTCATCCCTGCGATTCCATTTCCAATTTCAAAACGAAAAGCTGTTATTTGCGGAGGTCCTTCACGGCAAAAAGTTTAGTATAAATATTCTTTCGTCAAAGAAAGATCCCGTGGAATTTCATCACATCGGAAATCTCTTCCTTACGTCTACCATTGATGAATCATATGCGGATCACTCAACAGATAATCTATCTATAAAAAACACAAATGGCGAATGGGAAACCAAGGGTAACAATTCCAGAGTTATTCATATCGACAAAAGCACTCTGAATCTCTTTTCAAGTCTAACGGGTGATCGAATATCACCTCGTATGATCAATTTTCATTCAAACAGCGTATCTTCTGGCTTTAAGAAGCTTGCGACAAACTCAATGCCAATAAAGAACTTTCTAATGGATGGCCGGTACGCGATATCCGAAATGATTAACGAAACCTCTGGACAAGATAATGGCATTATCGAAGTTCGTGGGGCACGGACAGCCAATATTAATTCCCTTGTTCTTTCGGGACCAAATATTTTTACAAATTTGCCTCTTTATGGTGAGCCTAAATTAGGTACAAAAAATAAAAACATGTATGATAGGATTAACCTGATTGAAAGAACCAATTTTAATCTCAATACAATTTATATCGCATCTGACCTAAAGCGTATCGATGACACTTATAGTGGAATTGATGGTGTGCCATTTAGGCAACTTTACAGAATCGTCACCAGGGGTATGGTACATCCTGGAAATGAAAGAATGTCTTTTGCCTGCATTCTTCCTCCTGGACCTAGCTACATAAATGGCATCAAAGGCATTGGCCTATTACCGAACAAGAACCTTTTGATAGTTCAAGGATTTTTGCAAAGCCTTTTAACTGATAGCTTTATTCGCGCCAAGGGCATTTCCAATATTTTCTCAAACGATCTTTTAGAGTTTTTAATTTCACGTGACTGCACCTTTCATGATTCGATTGCAAGAAGAATCGCAAAGTTAAACTTAATTACGAAGGACTATGAGGTTCTCCACAACAAAGTTCGCGATATTTTTGATACCACTGATGAAACACCAAACTTCAATGTGACTACCATCGATCGAAATTGGTCTGCGAATTTCCCTGTCAGAGAACCACTTTCCCGCTTAGAGGTAGAAACTGAAATCGAGGCATTGATTGCTTTATCTTTCAAATTAACACCCAATGAAATAAACGGAATTGTCCGAGCGTATATGGGAGTATTGGTTTCCCGTGATCAAAAAAATAGCTTTGATCGTAATGTTAAACTCATCGAAGCCTACAACTTCTTCGAAAAAAGGGGCTATTAATGCAACACGAGAATCTCACGCCCGCCCTACTTTCCGACCAACTCAAAGAGAATGTAATTTCATATCTAAAAACTACCTTCAACATCAAAAACGAAGGATTCGCATCAGCATTCGAATCACATCTTCGTTCCGAAAAAGGCATCTTCCGTGGCCCATTCATAGATATTAAACTTCCCTTCAGATCCAGTGGGGAGTTCCCAAAAGATCTTTTGGATTTAGACCTAAAAATTCGACCATTCGAACATCAATTAGGTGCGTTTAAGAGACTTAGCTCAAAAAATAAAACCCCACAAAATACAATCGTGGCGACAGGTACAGGCTCGGGTAAAACAGAATCATTCCTATTTCCCCTCCTGGATCACTGCGCCCGCGCCAACAAAAGCGGACAGCGAGGAGTAAAGGCCATCATTCTTTACCCAATGAACGCTTTGGCGTTTGACCAGGCACGAAGAATTGCAGAGCTTATTTTCAGTTATCCGGAACTCAATGATAAAGTTACGGCTGGAATTCTTGTCGGTGAAGATCACGATAGCGACGAAAAAAGAAAAACATCCAAAGTCATGACAGCACCAGATCGCATCATCGACGATCACGCAGCAATTTTAAAAAATCCTCCAGATATTCTACTTACGAACTATAAAATGCTGGATTTATTGCTGATGAAGCCAAAGTTTAAACAGCTATGGGAAGGCAACCCTCAAGTACAATATTTAGTACTAGATGAAATGCACACTTACGACGGTGCGCAAGGGGCCGACGTATCCTTCTTGCTTAGACGTCTAAAAGCAAAGATTGGTCTGGACGGTGGTGACTTGTGCTGTATTGGAACTTCAGCGACTTTATTATCCGGACTCGAAGGCAAAGAAATTCTGACTCGCTTTGCCTCGCGCCTATTCGGTGAAACGTTCACTGAAGACGCTATCATTGGCGAATCTCGGCTAACAATCGATGAAGTCTTCTCCGCCATTAAGAACTTCTCTAATAATATACCCTTAGACTCCGCAGATCTTGAATATACGAAGGATGATAATCTCGCTTCTTATATCAATCGCATTCGTAAGCTATGGTTCAATATGGACGATGAGGATACACTAGATCTCGGAACTAAGATCCTATCACATAAATTAACTCAAGATATTTTCAAAGCCCTTTCCAATAGAACAGGGAATGTTATTCCCAAAACCGAAGATGACGTCATTAATGCCCTGAAAGACCTCGGGTACAACCTAACTCGCCGGCAGTTACATAGTTATTTGTCGTTAATAGCCCATGCGCAAAAAGAAATTGATCTAGGGACTAAGAAAGAAAAGGTCGCTCTATTCCAGGTTAGAATACAACTCTGGTTAAGAGAAATTCGCCGGACTTTAAGTTCTTTAAATTACAACACCCCAGACTTCAAATGGCTTGATGAACAGTCCAAGCAAATCGAAGGCAAATACCTGCCTCCTGTGTTCTGCGAAGAATGTGGCGAAGTCGGTTATTTAACCGCCGTCGATAAGCATCACGACTTCCAGTGGGATGTCCAAAAGCTATATGAAGGTTTTGCAGAGGGTAAATCATCCGTTCGCTATCTTTTCCCATGGAGATCCATTGAAAAAGCGCAAATGGACATCGACGAAGGCCTTAGTCGCGAACGAGCACATGTCTGCCCTGGATGTGGCTATTATGAGTATGAACCCCTCAACGGACAGACAAAAGACAATTGCCCAAGCTGCAATACGGATTGGCATGATTTCAGAGTTTGGAGCTGCTTGTCTCAGGAAAACAAAAAAGATAAGCGCCAATGCCCGTCTTGCGACACCCGTAATAGTCTAAGACTTTTAGCAAGCAGAACAACAACGCTTTCCAGTATCATTAACAGTCAAATCTTCTTGTCTAAGCTGAACCCACGATATTCCAAAAAACTTTTGGTATTCTCAGATACAGTCCAAGACGCCTCCCATCGTGCAGGATACTACAATGCAAGAACCTTCCGTTTTAATTTTAGAACGGCAATACAAAGTTTCCTGAGTAAAGAAAATCAAGAGCTAAGATTGCTAGATTTTGGTATTCCCTTCTTCGATTATTACGTGAAAACAATCGGTGAAGAGAGAACTCTGGCAACATTATGCCCTTCGGATCTTTCAAGCTCGCAGATTTATGAAGACTACTTCGACAAGAAAGACCGCAAGCCTATTCTAGATCTTTTAAAACATCGTATCACATGGGAGTTATACCTAGAATATTCTCTAAAATCTCAAGTTGGACGGACTTTAGAAAAGACCCTCTCATCAGCAGCCTTTGTTGACTACCAAGACTTTAAGTCGCATTTAACTGATCTGTATCAACGAATGGCTAATGAAAATGAATTTGTTCGACAAGCATCTGAAGAAAAATTCACTAAGTTTATTCTTGGACTTATTGAGCGAGCCCTATTGCGTGGAGCTATTGGGTTTAACTTCTTAACAGACTACCGCAAAAAAGAAAGCGCGTGGGAGCTAGACAAGAAGAAACTTCCTTGGATCAGCCGTATGCCTAAGGGGCGCCTTGATGGCTCTGAAGTAGGATCGCTTCCAAAATTTATTTCCACTTCAAAACAATCTAAGATCTTTGACTTCGCTGGAGCACCAGAACAAGGCGATGGTTGGTATAGCTTTTGGTTAAAAAAGCACTTCAAAAACGAACAGCTGATAATAAGCCGTGATACAATGGCCTCTTTTTACGAAGAAATTCTAACGTCACTTGAATCCCTTGGCTTATTTAACCGAGTCACTCAAGGTAATGGCAATAAGAACTTTGGACTAAATCCGGAAAAGATCAGAATCAGTAAGGAGATACTGTCGCTATCTTGCCCCGAATGCTCTCATAAGATCGTAGTACCGAAACACCAGGGTAAGGACTATGAGGAAATGGGCTGCCTTATCACCCATTGCCATGGCTCTTACGCGCTTACTGAGGTCAAACAAAAGAACTACTACCAGGCAATCTATGAATCCGGCGACATTGAGAGAATATTTGCTCATGAGCACACTGGCCTTCTTTCCCGAAAAGTCCGTGAAGAGCTAGAAATCGAGTTTAAAGAAAAAGATTTTGCAAAAAGACGCGCGGATGCAATCAATTTACTTTCTTGCACTCCGACACTGGAAATGGGTATCGACGTGGGTGACTTATCGGCTACAGTTGTCGGCGCCCTTCCGTCAAATGCAGCCAGCTACCAACAACAAGTAGGTCGCGCTGGTCGAAAATCAGGATCTTCCTTGGTTGTGGCTATCGCTCAGGCTCGTCCCCGTGATTTGCTATACTATCAATATCCAGAAGAGCTCATCGCTGGGCATATCGAGCCACCAGGATGCTTTGTTGATGCACCAGACCTTCTTAAACGTCAGTTCTTTGCTTTTGTTTTTGACCAAGCCTATGCGGAAGTCACAAAAGGATTTGAGAAGCTGAAATTACAAATTGTTTTAGATGAAGTTCAGCAGGTTTCGAATGTCGGCATCCTGAGTAACGTCAAAAATATCTTAAAAGATCGCTCAGGGGAACTAATCAAGCTCTTCAAAAAGAAGTTCAATGACTCAGAGGTCAGCACTGACACCTGGGATGAGTTATCAAAAGAGTTCTCCCCTACTAAATTAGGTGAAGTCCCATTCGTAACGAGACTGCAAACCGTCATTGAAACATTCCTCCGCGAAAAGACGGCTCTTGATGCCGCGACTGCTGAAATTCGTGGCAAAATACAGCCGTTTGAGAATTTCGAATCAACACAACAACGCATGGATGAAGATCAAAAGAAAGAATTCTCGGAATTGCGCAGAGAAAAGGCAGCAATAGAAGCACAGAAAGAATTGCTTGGTACAAAATCCGGTTTATTCGAGTTTTTGACACGTTATGGATTCTTGCCAAACTATGCATTTCAAGAGGATGCTGTTGAGCTAGTTGGCCTGATTCTTGATGAAGACAAGGACTCTCGAGGTCGTTTCACAATTAAACACAGAGAGAGTTTCGATCGTCCGGCCAAAGTAGCGCTAAGGGAACTAGCGCCACTAAATACATTCTACGGAGGGGGCTACAAATTGCAAATCGATCAGATTGAAGTTGGCGGTAAAGTTAAGCCACTTATTGAAGAATGGAAACTCTGTTCGTCTTGTGGATACCTCGCCCGCCAATCGACCGAAGGATTCGAGTCACGGACTTGCCCGAGATGTCACGATGGCCAATGGGGTGATACGAGCTCCAGAACACGAATGCTTAAGTTCCAAAAGGCTGTGGCTATGGAATCAGTCTTCTCTAGCCAAGTCGGAGATGAGGCCGAAGACCGTCAAAAGAAGTTCTTTAAAGTTCGTCCTTTCTTTGAGGTGCCCAAAAACGCAATTAAAAATGCTTGGGGATGCACTGATGACCGATTTGTGTTCGGCATTGAGTTCATCCAAAGAATGACTATGCGAGAAGTGAACTTCGGTGCCGATGCAAAAAACCGATCAGAAACCCGTGAAGTTATCGGTGAAGAACTGCCAAATGGATTCCACATCTGTCATAGTTGTGGCCGAGTTGGCCAGGTTGACGTTGATGGTGTTGAAAAAATCAAACATCAAGCGACATGCCCACACACTAAAAAATCAAAATCCCCAGGCGATAGGAAGCAGTTAGCATCCGAAGCTGAACCGGTTATGCTCTATAGAGAGCTTCAGTCAGAGGCGATCCGCGTTTTACTACCCGTTTCGGATTATGAAGCTGACGTTCGAGTTGCTTCTATAAAATCGGCCCTCATGCTTGGCTTTATCAAAAAATTCGGTGGCAAACCTATCCATTTGGAAATTGCGCAACAGATTGCGATTGAGCCGGGCGAAGAAAAGATGGCGAAACGATACCTTGTCATATTTGATGCGGTCCCAGGCGGCACTGGATTCCTTAAAGAGCTTTGGACGAAAGAATCTTTCTATGATCTAGTGAATCTCTCACTTGAGGCAATGAATAGCTGTAGCTGCAAAGACTCCACTGAGCTTGACGGCTGCCCTCGCTGTATTCTTGCCGCTGCCAATCAGTATGATCTACACAACGTATCTCGCAAGGAAGCTATTCGATATCTTCAGATGATCATGGATCATAAAAGCAAACTTATTGAATACAAAAATGGCCTAGATGATGTGGAAATCGATTCTTTCTTGGATTCTGACCTTGAACATCGTTTTTGGGGAATTCTGAAGCGCCTAGACTCTTCAGACATCGCGAAACGCCTTGAAAGATTCAAAATTAAAGTTGTCTCTTTAGAAAAAGGATCTAATGAAAATGATCCTCTCAAAGTAACTCTTAAAAATGAAAATACCGGAGCAACCTATAACTATCGCGTTTCATATCAGCGACCACTTAATGATGGTTCACTGAAGACTGTTGCCGATTTCTATTTTGAAAATCTCACCAGCGATAGTGCTCAAAATCTAGCGGTTTATCTTGACGGATTTAAATACCATGCAGGTCCAAACAGTGGCGACCAACTGACTAGTGACTTCACAAAGCGCCAGGCACTTATCAATGGAGATGGCGTAAGTTCTCATAAGGTATGGGCACTTACCTGGAAAGACGTTGATTCATTTGAAAAAGAACCGGCAGATCACCCAGCCAAATACTTCTTCGACCTAAATCCACCAGTTGATCACTTCTTGCGACTAAACCCTGTGGTCCAACTCTTTAAAGTGCTAACAGGACAAGAATTTAAACTTGAAGAATTCTTCAAGTTCGCGACGTCGGATGGAGGACTCATAAAGAAAGCTACCTCTGGAGTTCTTAAAGACGCTTTAAATATCAAGCTAGACGAAAATATCGAGTCCTCTACTGCTAACCTGCTTAAGTCCGCAACACTAGGCAAAGATGAGATGATACTAAGCCACAGTTCTTGTGAGGGACGATTCACTGTATTTGTGTCGCAAGCTAACAAACAGACTACTGCATTGGCCTCTTTTGCTAGCCGTATCCAACAACGTGACTCTGATGACTTCTACAAAGAATGGGAACGATTGCTTTCAACAGGGAATGTTTGCCAGCTTCTGGCGACGGATGTTCAGTTTAAAGTATGGTCATAGCATAAGGATTTTAGAACATGGCGAAGTGTTTTTTCTCAGACAAAGAAGCAGTTTCATCAAATATGCCAGGACTTGATGGAACTGCCTTCAAATCCGATTTTTTTGGTGAGTATTTCTTATCAGGACAAGCGTATTCAGCCTTGATGACGCCTGTGTTGAGATCGAAAAGCAAGGGGACAATTACAATGAGAACAGCCCAAAAGCCCTCCCTTTGATCGGGAAGGTCAATGTCAAAATGGTAAAAATAGATGATTTCAAATGGTCAATCATCCAAATACCAAGCCATCTTTCCTTGTGTTGCCTTACCGCCCCCCATCGACAGTCGCATCTTGAACCCAGATTTGACCATTCTATCTATGATGGGTGTTAGCTCTGGATCGTAGAGAACCCACATTTTTGCTAATCCATTTTTAGGAATAACAACGGCCTTGTTCCTTGCTAGTTCAATCATAAAGTCATTCAATCCAACTTGTGACGAACCATGCGTAGAGTCTTTCCCGGGCGAAGTCGTCTTTGCTTCTCGCATAGATTGAGACTTCGCGGACCGTCCTCTTACTGTGGCGTCTTTACGCGATTGATTAATACCAAAGGTCCCTACACTATCTGGAAAGATATTTAAAGCTGAGAACTCATTGAGAAACCTTTTTTCCCAATCAGGTGATGGTGGCACATGGCTTAACGCCTTTAATATACCAGAACCATTTCCTCTAAAACTGGAATAGGTTGCTTCGCGAATAACTCTGTCCTCACCCTGCATTGTAGAATTATAAAATGAATCCTTAAACTTCTGCTTAAAAACACTTTCCGAAAAAATCTGGCAGGCAAAGCCAGTATTACTGCCTTCCACAAATACATACTCATCGAAAAAGTAGATAATAAGCTGCTGGTCTGATGAGCTATTTGATCGAAACTGATATGAACGCTTAATAATCTCCAACATTTTTTCATTGTTCTGGTATTTTCGAAGTAATTTTGTTCGCTTATCAGCATCAAGCACAACGGCGATCCTTCTTGCACTTCGAACAAATCGGAGCCAAAACTCCCTACGCTCGGGATGAATAACTTTTTCTAAATTCTCAAAGAAGAAAAGGATATCTTCCTCATTCAAACTAGATAGCCAGTTGAAATACCCATCAGGCTCCATCTGCTCAATAAAGCCCCACTTATTTCCCAATGCCCTTGGGTCACCTAGAAATGACTTTGTGTGATTTAGCCACAGATGAATCTGAGCATTCTCAACTTTGCCGGAACGGAAACACTTTAAAAGAGCTGCTATCATAAGTCCTGACGCTACGTCCTCAGACCTTTTATCGCTTATAACATCAAAGTGAAGAGCGGAAAAATGAGATCCTTCTAAGTCATTTACAAACGTTAACAAAGACTGTTGATCCATCCGCCGATGGCAATAGTCTGCAATCATGTAGCGAAAAAACATCGCGCGCATAGGCAAACGATCAAAGTGATCTCGGTTAGTCAAAAACTTTGGAATTTCTTTATCCGCAAATTCTCTGAGTTTAGAAATATCACTCAAAACCAACCACGATGGTAAATAGCTTGGCGCCTCCAGATGCGCAACTAAAGAACCATAATGTTCTTCTCCTAGTGAACTAGGTTGCCACGATTTGATAAGAAAACTTTCAATTAACGAACTATTGGGCGACAACTGAGCGCACCAGGGGATCAACGACACATCAAAGGATTTGAAGTTAGCCCAGTAGTATTTCAACTGCCTTTGCGTCAACGGCGTTCCCTCGGAATATTTTCTTTGAATTTCAGTTGAATAATCGATGACATTCAGATTTCTATCCTGAATGTCATATAGATTTGAAAAAACCTTAGCGAAATCTCTTTTGGCATCTGAAATTGCAATTTCAAGACTTCTGAATCGAATAAACAATTCATCTACAAATTTTTCATATCCAACCTTATACTCGCTCATTCAGCCTCTCCCAATGGATTTGGTTGCTTGAAGCTAAATACAATTTCAACACGTTTTTGTTGCGGATCTAACGGATCGATTTCTTCCCCTGATATTATATCCCTTTTTGGTGCAAACGGCCCACGGCCAGATGCTTGCGTTTTAGACTTGAAACAAGTTGCCAGCTCTTTGCTTTTACGGTCTTGTATTTTCTGGCCCACGAGTACGAATACGGTACGTGCGCGCTGTGAAGATAAGTAAAGGTTTCCACATTGAATACCACGAAGAAACTCCTCAGAAACAGCTGTCCTTTTACTATCAATGGCATCCAGACAATTTTTGTCGTCGCCATAATATCCCTTTGCATCCGTATGACCGACGATCTGCACATCCTCAACCTGATTCTTCATTTCGACTGCAGAACACATCTTATTATAGATATTGGCAATGCGACTCAAGTTTTTCTCAACCTTATCTTTATCCAGAAGAAATTCGTTCTCTTTAAAAAATAACCCCTCATTTAGACATTCTCGGATCGAACCATTGAAACGAATCGTAATACGAAATGGATGAGATGCATCAACTGAAACACAGTTATCATCCGTAGCCAACGAGCTACCAACTTTACTAATTTCAAATTGCTTTTTGATCTCATCTAGAAGATCCATTTTCTGATGAGTTACGGTCTTCAATTCTTCAATATAGCGTTTTCCCGTCGTTTCGTTCTCTGACGCATTTAGCGCATTCACTATGACCATCCCTACTGACAAAATCAGGAACACAATGGCCAAACTGGTCATCAAGTCGGTGAATGATCCTGAAAAGTCGTTACCATCTGAAGAAGCCATACTTTACCCTATGTGTTTTTTAAACCCGGCATACTTTTAAGTGATCTATTAAGCTCTTGAATGTTTTCATTCAATTCTTCCAAAGGCTCCATTGAAGTTGCAAGTGTCTGCCCTGCTGCTGTATACACCCCACGAATGTTCCTCGTTTGCCCTTCAATTTCGCCAATTTTATCAACAAACGTTCTGGCAACCATCTCAACACCGCGAGAATACTGCTCAGATAAAGTTCGACTTAGATGATCCGTTTTTGTGGAAAGATTTGTAAGCATTCCCTCGATATTTTGTCTCTGGGAGTTTAATGCACTGGATGTTGCATCAACCAAAGATTGAGTCACCACCGGGGCATGGTTTAATTGCGTTGCTACTTCGGCCAATGACGCAAGAGTTCGATCCAAATTCCCGTTAGTTGTCGCCATGGAGGTCGTAATCGTTCTCATTTCAGAAATGCTATTTGAGAACTCACTTAAAAGCTCTTTATTTAAGTCCCTCAAATTACTTGCCACCGTCTCAACTTCACCCAGCACAGACGACATCCCTTGGAGACTATGACTAATTCCTTCCGAAGCGAACTTCACTTTGTCTGAGAACTGACCCGCACCATTTTGTAATGACGTCTGCATTTCCGTCGAGCTCGCTTTAACGTTCGTATTAATATCTGAAATCGTCTCTCTAAGAGTTTTTACAATTTCAGACTGCTGCTCTAACATTCTTGAATTCTGCTCACTCATTCTTGAAGTTGCTTCCTGAAGACTATTTAGTAAGTCGTTATTTACTCGTTGAGATGCCTTATTACTTGAAGCTTGTTGATTTTCGATTTGCGTTAACATTGAACCCATTTGATTAATCAAGACCGGCATACTAGTTGATACCCCCTGAAAAGCAGACGAAGCTTGCGTAATAGCATCCGCCATTCTCGACGTTGCCTCACCTGCTCCGTTTGACATTATATTCGGTAGCTTTGATGAAAGCTCCGAGAACGCCTTTTCAAGCTCGTTCCCAATAGACTTTGACAGAACTTCGCCAATTTGATTCGCAATCCGTTCCGTTGACGCATTCTGCGCCCTGATCAGCTCAGTGAGTTTGTCTCCGATCGTACGATCAATCGAATTTTCCAGTTTTGTGGTAACACTTTCGGCAAAGCTTCCGACTGTTACATTGATACTACTGAGGCTCTTCAATAGTTCCTTGATCTCTTGCATTTCACTTTTATGAGCTTCCTGGGTTACAACAAGATGCTCTGAAATATTTTTAGCAACTTGAAGCGTACCCTCCGCACCGCGGGCCTGCTGATCCTGATAGAAAAGATCCTGGGATTCCCTTACAATGTAGTCAACCTTATCGCGTAAATTCAATTCATGATTGGCGAAGTCCGAAAGTCCGCGCATCAAAAATGCACAGATTCCTTGGTAGGCAATCGTGCATAGGATTCCCGCAATAGAGACATAGAACTTCTCTTGTAGTTCCTTAATAGGGTTCCCCAACAAGGACAGATTGTTCTTATTGATTGACGGTAAATACTCACCAATATCATGGACAGAATGACCAATTAATAGAAAGGTAAAGACGAGAGAAAATCCGGTAAATATACCAGCCACCCTATAAAGATAACTTTTCTCAAACTCTTCCTTGATGCTACCAATAAGAAATGAATTAGGTTCAACTTTAAGAACTAGTTTTGCAGCTTTCTTTGCTAGGTAGTCATCGTAATTGAGGCATATTTCCCTGAACTTAAATCCAAGGCCATCAGAACCAAATTCATCAAGAGTAGCACCAGCATTAAACTTTTCTACCTTTTTACGAAGATGTTGATACTTGCGAAAAAGAAAGATTGCAAAAATAACAGCCACTAAAATGACTAGATACGCACCATACATCTGCACTGTTTGAAGCATGAAATTCTTCATTGGTTAATCACCTTCTATTTCTAAAATATATCATCAACATCTGAACCATTTATTGGTTGCAATACATCGAAAGCCATCTGTCTTCTATCACGCACACGCTGATCAAGTATCTTGTCAAAACCAGCGCCTTGGCTATTAACGAGCACAGGATAGTAAACGTGAACTGTCTTCTCCTGACCGATTCTGTAGGCCCTATCTGTACTTTGATCTTCTTTTGCAGGGTTCCACCATCGACCATAATGAATGACATGATTTGCAGCAGTAATATTCAAACCAGCGCCAGCAGCCAAAGGACTAAGAATTAAAATATTGAAGCCTTCTCTTTTAGAAAACTTGTCAATAGTCTCTAGGGCTGGGCTTCTACCTGATGTTCTTGCTCGTGCATTTACTTCGCCATTAATGACATCTACGTCCATGCCATAAGTTTCCATAAATACTCGTTGAAGAAGGGCTTGCATTTCAGTCCACAACGTAAACACGAGAACTTTTTCGTCTTTCATTCTGATGGAATTAATTATCTCTAAAGTTTTTTGAAGCTTTGGAGAATCAGAGATTGCAGCCTGAACCCCTGCTTGAACCGCAGTTTTACCCAAAAGATATGGATGCTGGTACAACATCTGCAAATGCTGCAATATCTTGAGGGTGTTACCCTCAAATGTCTGGGTAATAAATGATTCTTGAGTTTCTTGAAATTCTGACATTTGAATATAGAATGGGTCGTGAATAACCTTATCTTTTAATTCGCCAGCTGACCTCAGAATAGACTTATCTCGACGGATCATGAGACCATCAGTCTCATTCAACTTAACAACCGCTTTGACTTTCTCATATCCATGCTCAGACCTTTCAAAATCTCGGACGAAGTTTTCTTCTTTCCCCAGTGGATGTGTCGGTCTTCTTTTTAAGGAATCCATCTGACTCCAAAGATCCATCAATCGTATTTCAATTGGCGTACCTGTTGCACAAATTACGAAATCAGAGTTCAATCCACGAGCTGCCTTGGAGGCAGCAATATCTGGGTTTTTAATATTTTGAGATTCATCAAAAAACGAAACTAAAAATGGGTATCGAAGCAGATCAACCTGATAGCGAGCAAAGGTCCCGTAATTCGTCAAAATCAGTTTATAGTTTCTCCACCAGTCACGATACAAACTGCCATCACTTGTCTTTAAACTATTCAGGTTTGCGCCATGTAGCTTATACACAGAAAAGCCAAATTCCGTTTTTACGAATTTATGAACCTCAGCGTCCCAATTACTAATCAGTATCAACGGCGCAACAACCAATGAGGGCTTGTCTTTCGATACTCGATCCGCGAATGGAGACAACTTTGGACACTTCTCAATATTTTGCAGAACTGTAAAGAAAAGAATCAACTGAAGGGTTTTACCAAGCCCCATATCGTCACACAGAAATACTCCTCCATTTCCTTTGAAAAAGGAGTTCAACAACCAGTTTACACCCTCTACTTGATGACTTTTAAGAATTATTCCATCCTTTAAAAATAGTGATAGGTCTTCTTTCGTTAAGTAAACTTCCGTATTCGTCTGCGGCTGAGTTTGTAGAACAACTTCTCGAAGTACAGCCACCCTTGTTGAACGGCGCTCGCCAGGCTCCTTATTGTCTGTTCTTTTCTCCGCATTCTTTAGTATATCCTGAAAAGACCTCAGAAAGTTCAAATTGCTCTCTGATGTGGCAACGAGATTCCCAGCAGAATCAGCCACCGGCCTGTGGTTTCCATCGGCCAGTATTATCCCACTATTCAAAGACGTTTCCATTTGTGTGATTAGACTACTTACTGTTTCTGTTGAAATTTCAACATTTACCGGCTGTCCATCCTGGTTGCGCAATTGAATATAGGGAACTTTGATTCCTTCAGCGTCGTACCATGAAACATTGGAAGAAACGATCTCCCGAAACTTCACTCTTGGTGCATACTCAAAAGAGGCCACTCTCTTGTCGTATTCACTCATATCGAACATTTCAGTGTCCGTTCCAGAAGGAAAGAGGGCCTGAGTGGGATTGCTTAATATCGCCGAGGCCTCTGTGCTATCCAAACCTGAAAGTTTCCTTTGGCGTGAGATGGCCGGATACATATCTTCTTCAAAGAGCACATACCGATTTCCAATTAACAAGTATCCCCTGTCTGCCGCAAACTCTGTATTTATTACGGAATGAGTTTCACCAGAATCCAACAGAAGTTTATAACTGAGCGAATACGTCGCGGCTTCACCCTGCCCAGATTGATCTAAGATCGGAAAGGCCCTAATTGCCTTGTTTACCTTTCGCTGTTCCAAGGCCGGACTGAATTGTATTTGAATATTCAGTTGTTGGAGGGGGCCAGCAAGCTTCTTTGCAAGATACAGTTTTTCCAATGATGATTTAGCATCAGAATTGCCATCTTCCATGTAAGTCTTTAAAAAATTGATGAGATTTGAACCACTGAAGCTTGACGTAACTTCATATCTAAAATTCCTGTCACCAAAAAAAGATTCATTAGAGATGGAAACGATTCGATTGGAATCCCCTTGGGTATTATCAATGACGGCAAGACTTGAAATTAGAATATCCATGGCATCGACATCTTCAAAACTGAGATGCGACAATTCATTCAAAATCTGAAAAACGCCTTCTTTGCTAAACTCATTTGAGCCTGGATCATACCAACTATTTTCTTGCCAATAAGACGAGAGAGTCTTTAATAGTTGTGCGTTTCTTGATGTTAGGGAATTCTTGTCAATTTTAAGATGGTTCACGCGCATTCTCCTGAATATCCTTTTTCGGAGAAGAACGATTCATCCAACACTGAACTATGGTCTAAACACTCATTTTTATTTAGTTGAAATACCTTGATGTTAAAATTCGAATAAGAATCTATCTTTTCAATATCCCAATGATATTCAACCAATACTCAACAAGCATGACCATAGCCAGGGTGTCTAATTCACAGTATTTAAGTAGAGCCTTCTTTATAGCTTCGCGCTCTTCGACGGACATCTCGGTGAATTGAGTCCGACAGTAGGCCATCATCGCAGCACCACCATTGCGGATTTGATCCTCGTCGGAAATCAAAGAGTCGATTTTCTGCAAGTCTTCGACAGAGAACAACAGAGGCAACTCTTTATAAGGATCACAGATGCCGTCAGCCCCCAACTTCATGATCCACACATGGTCCGTGAAGTTTAAGGAAGGCATCTCACTTGTGCCGTAAACCGGCTTCGAGTACTTTTCTCGCAGGAACTCTGACTCTGCCAAAATGGCAGGCAAAACATATTTTAATGAATTCGAGCCGCCCATCAATGGGCTCAAGTAACACTCCTTAACGACCTCCAAAAGATCCACCATGCAGCGGTCGCCATTCCAGAGATAATCATCTTTTTTATCTGAGGCTTTCTTCTTAGTGAGTGTCTTAATAAAGCGAGTCAGCTCATCCCGATCTGACTCGCCCGACTGTTGCAGCAAAAAGACGATACGATTCAGAACACTGTTTTCGTGATTTGAGTAACGAAACACAGTGCCATTGTCCTTTTCAAGCTGTTTCTTCAACTCTCTTACGAAATCAAAGCTTGGAAAGCTTCCGGGAGTTAAATCAATAAACTGCCCGACATGGGACACACGTCCATCGGCTTCCATAATATGATGTGAAAATTGAAATGCGACTTCAGAATACGGTGCAAATCCTTTTTTAAAGGGAATCGCTGGAGCACAGGTCTCAAAATCGATAAAATGCAAAGGCCACTTCCAGGTATCGATCTCAGCTTTTAGCGCTACAAAGTCAAACCACGGCTGGAGACTGCCATCTCGATGCTTTGCAATCTGAAGGAGTTGTCGGTCCATATTCTTCGACCGAGCTTTACCAAGATCACTTTCATCAAGATCTTCCAAAAGGTATTTTCTATTTTCTATAGCCTTGCCTGCGTATCGAAAGTTCCAAAGATCAAAGGCCATCTTCTTTGATGAAGCCGACTCAATATTAGCGACCTCTGTCCAACACTCATCAAAACCGGACTTCAGCCCTTCTTTATTTCCGCGAAACTCACAGCCTTTACATTGCTTGCCAACCAATGCTTGCGCCGGATATCGCACGTTATTTAAATATATTTCAGCGAATTTTTGAGAACGAGAAGCTAGATCTCCCATAACATGAAAACCAGTGGTTTCTCTGCCCTCAATCACTGCATCAACAATCTCTGTAACATCTACTTCCCTTAAGAGCTGGTGCCCTTTAAACCCGGATGGAATATCCTTAGTGAGCACTACCTCTTTCGAACTGCCGGACTTTTTTACAAGAAATAGTTGGTGTAAGCCATCGTCAACTGCGGCGGCTGTCTTATCCAAAAGCATCATGCTGGCTTTTACAGTAAGGTTCGGATAATTCAGCCTAGCGACAAACACTTGAAACGCAAGATCGTAGATATATGGAACCCAATTCGAATACAACTTGGGAACACCTGGTTTTGATTTTTGCGGCGAGAGAAACGCATCATTGTCGTCCGGCTCAAAGCTTTTGGATTTAACTTCTATAATGCGCAGACTCGATCCTGCCTTAATGGAGATATCTGCCCGAACGTAAAGGTTATCTTTTAAGAACGCCGCTTCGAAAAGTACGGCGTGTTCCTCGGTAAAATATTTCTGAGTATTTTCAGCGGCCGCTGTATAGTCTCGCTCCTTAATTTCAACGCCACCTGGATATTTTAGTTGAGCCAATGCTCCGACTTGGTATCCACCTTGAGCTAAGCTCTCAAGGAATGGATCCTCTTCTTTGCCATTGAAATACTCTCCGGGCTTTTTGTGATAAAAAAGCTTCCTAGGGCACTCTAGGCCGATCTTGAATATGGATTTGGTAAGGTAACGTCTCACGTGAGGCCTATCGGAAATAAATTGCAATCTATTTACTTTTTTTTACGCATGCCAGACTAAAGACGTGAAGATCCACAAAAGAGCGCAAACTAAACAAAATTTCATAAACAAAGTTAAAAAGAATCCGAAGAGATGTCCTGATGACAAGAAACTCAAAAAAATGGGCGATATCCATAACTTTTAGTTAGACATCGAGACTAATACCACTGGCGAGTTTGCCAGGTCTTTTTCGAGTTTTTGGTGATAAGTAGAAGGGAATACAGATTTATGCTTGAAACAAAATTCATACGAGGAAAAATTCAAGAGAAGCGAGCAGCATCAGGATCTTCTTTAACTGACGAGTCCCTTATTGTTGCGATGCAATTAGAAAATCAATTTGGCCTTGCGCATACAGACGCTACAGACCAAACATCTCAAAGCGGAGAAGACTATGGCATTGATGGTTGGCACTATTGCCAAAACAAAAAGCTACATATATTCCAATCGAAATTAACTGAAAATCATCATCAAATAAAAAACGGACTCAACGACCTTTTACGCGCTGCTGACTGGTTGTTTTTAGTACTTTCAAAGAACAAATTAGAAAAGAAGCCATCAAACAATGCTCTTCATAACCTTGCACAAATTTGTCCAACAGTTAATGGAAAGATAGCAGCAATACGTTTTGTTTTATTATCACCTTACGAAGAAGAATCTCAACTTGAAAAGGGTTTAGCTGGAGTTAAGCTCGAAGAGTTTAAACAAACACTTTCCGCACATGAGTTGAACCGACTCTATAACATTGAATTTTCAATTGAACCGTACCTGCTAAAATCAAATAAGATACCGAGACCACCCAAAAAATATCCAGTTAAACAATTTGAGGAGTCTACCTTATCATATAAATCAGGATCCTTAAGAATTGTCTATTTGCCACTTGAACAACTCGTAGAACTTTACAAACAAAGAGGTCCAGAATTATTTCACAAAAATATTAGGCTAACAGTGTGGGATGCAAAAAAGAACTCTTCTAAACGTGTTGCACACCCAATGAAAGAAACACTAAAAGCAATTGTTACCGGCAAAGAACAGCCAGAGGTTTTCGCATTTTATCACAGCGGCGTCACATTATTTGCAGACAAAGCTGAGTTCACAGACAGTTCGGTACTGTTGGAAAATCCCAGCATAATTAATGGCTGCCAGACAACTACAATTGCTACTAGCTTTTTAGAAGATATAAATATAAAGAGAAACAAGTCTTACGAAGAGAATTTAAAGAGATTCAAGCAAATCAACGTCATCGCAAAAATCATTACGGGAGTCGGATCCGACGATCTCCGGGAGATCACCAATAACAACAATCGTCAAAATCCAATTGAAGGATGGCAGTTATACTCTAATGACCCGATTCATATTAAGCTAGAAAGCGCACTTCGTGAGTCAAAGATTTTTTATGGTCGCCAAGCTGGTCTATATAAGGAACAGATGAAAAATGCAGATGTCTTTCAATATTATGGCCAATATAGTAAAACTGAGCTCTCGCCAAAAATCCTCGGTCAGGTTCTAGCAATTTACCATCGCCATTACAATCTTGCAGCAAAACCTGATACAATTTTTGAGACCAAAGAAGCACATGATTTAATCTTCAGTGAGAATATTTTAAACCAAGTTGACCAATTTGTTTTCAGAGTTAATTCAAACAGAAGCATTCGCAACGCAATTAAAGACCATTTAAATACTCTTGAGATTGGAACCAGAGATTCATACGATGCATTATTAGGAAACAACCGTCGCCTGTACTATGCTATTGAACACTTACTGATTAAAATAGCCGAAAAGGAAATGAACGACGAGCTTATGCAAAAAACTAAATTGGTGTTATTCAAGACTGCGGCACCAACTGTAACTTCATTTTATCTCTCAATAGTATCTAAGGTGCTAAAGTTTGCAAAGGCATGGCATAAGGCGAATATAGAAGGAAAACGTGACGAAGTCACAAGTAATTTACTAAATGAATTTGTCAACGAAGGATATGGTCGATGGGGAATTACCAAATAATGGGGCCAAGGTCACAGTCTATTAGATTTTTCTTTACTATGACTCATGCAAAAAGACTCCATATTGTTGGCGCTCTTTATAGTTTAAGAATTTACTCCAAAGTACTCACTACTCCATGGAGTCTAAAATTTTCTTAACTTCAGCGGAATAGTGAGTTTCCCCCTTGGAAAACTCGGAAGAAAAACCACAGTTCAATTCGAGAAAAGGAACTAACTCCGGCGC
>JBJTMR010000030.1:0-3873 GCA_046070625.1 Bdellovibrio sp.
CCAACCTGCTTTATACAGAGCCATAGAAAAGTTAACGACCGCCGCTGTACTAGACCAAATGAGCTTATTTCCTTTAGAACTATTGAAATCATCACTCACCCTGAAGCCCGCCCGTTGATAAGCTTCGCGCACCAGTTCAGACTGAAATTCCGCACAAGGCACATTTTGAAATCCATGGCGAACTGCGGTCTGGCCGACGGCAATGGACCACGCACCGTTTAAGGGCACTGTTCCGTTTTTTTCGTAAGCTAACGAAGCCGCTTTAGCTGTGGCAGAATCCACCATCAAATAAGAGCGTGGCGTTTCGACGGTTCTATCCACGACTTTCCTTAACTCCGCATAGATCGCTTGCCACTTCTGACGATCTGCTGTGCTTTGCGTAGATGGATCGACTCCTTGATTGATTTTTGGAAACCGTTTCGTTGATGATTTTGTATAACTAAATTTTGGCTTTCCAGTGGCATTATAGTTAGTTAAAAACCCTGCCCCTGGCGTGCTTGCTGCGATTTTTGCAAAACTTCCATCAGCTCCTTCTAAGTTTCCAACAATTGAAGCGAAAATGAATAAGCCACCTGACGTCTTGTTGATGGAATCAATTTTTGCCTGAGGAAACTGAGAAACAAAACTGGGCGGCACTGACACAACCGTAATTGGAAAAATAAAACCCGTGCTTGAGCGAATGATTTTACCATTAGAGTCACGATAATCCAGATTTTTAGTTTGATAGTTTGACGGAATGGCGATCTGGGTACCCGCAGGAAGCTCCGCCTTTGCTTCAAGCACACTGCCATTTTCATAACGAACAGTCATTGTCTGATTAAGCAACATTCTTTGTGATGAAGGCGCCACTGGTAGAGTGGTGGAGTCATCACGGCCTGCACTAGGTCCTGCGTTGGAACTTGATCCAGAATTTGCACCTGAGCCCACGCCTGGTGTTATCAGAGATGCTGACTCATTTCCCGATTCATCAATAGTTGGAAGATCATTGCCTTGAGCACATGCCATTAATGATAAAGCACATAAAACTAAAACGGCCTGAATTCCTTTCTGAGGTTTTAACATTGTAGCCTCCTTGATCTATCGTTTTCGGAGGACTCACATTTAGAATTTAATTATTTTTAGATTGTTGAAATTGTTGACGTACTTTTTGCTTTAAACGGCTGGCCTTTGATCAAAAAAATTACAATGATCTGAATTACATTCAGAAAACTCAAGACCAATAACAGATCTGTTTACCAATTTATTCTTTAAGAATTACGACGAATGACATGATAACCAAAACGTGTACGAATGGGTTTTATGGTCAACTGACCGACCTTTAAAGCAAATGCCGCGTCTTCGAAATCTGAGTCTAACCGACCTTTACCAAAGGTTCCCAGCTCTCCGCCTTGCTCCGCAGAAGGGCATTTTGAAAACTTACGCGCCAACTCTTCAAAAGTTTTTCCATTCTGCAAAGCGCGCAGAATGTCTTGAGCTTCATAATCATGCTGAACGAGAATATGACTAACGTTGATTTTCATGTGGACACTTTACCATAGACTTTATGGAATTCGACATTGATTTTCTTCGGACTCCATTACTTCCAACACTGCGTCTTGCAGTTTCACCTAAAAAGACTTCTGATTTCATATCAAGATCTATTTCTAACAACGAGGTATACTTATGATCAAAACCAAAGGCTTTGCGGCGCCAGCTGCGAATGTGCCCTTAGCACCTTTTTCATTCGAACGCCGCGAGCTTCGCGACAACGACGTTCATATCGAAATTCAATATTGTGGGGTCTGTCATTCCGACATCCACCAAGTTCGTGATGAATGGGGACGCGGAATGTTTCCTATGGTTCCGGGTCACGAAATTGTCGGTAAAGTTACGGCCATCGGATCTCAAGTTAAAAAATTTAAAGTCGGAGACCTAGCTGGCGTCGGCTGCATGGTCGATGCGTGTTTAGAGTGCCACTCGTGCAGCGAAGGTCTTGAGCAATTTTGCGAAAATGGCTTTGTTGGGACTTATAACGGAACGAACAAGGATGGGACTCCAACATATGGTGGCTATTCAAGTTCGATCGTTGTACGCGAAGAGTTCTGTTTGTCTATTCCTCAAAATCTGAATCTAGCCGCAGTCGCGCCTTTATTGTGCGCAGGGATTACAACCTACTCTCCACTTCGTCATTGGAAAGTCACCAAAGGACAAAAAGTGGGCGTTGTCGGTTTAGGTGGCTTGGGTCACATGGGAGTCAAGCTTGCCAACGCCATGGGTGCCCACGTCACTGTTTTCACTACATCCCCTGGAAAAATCGAAGATGCGAAACGCCTGGGGGCCCACGAAGTCATTATCTCTACGAACATGGCGCAGATGAAAAGCCACGCCAATACATTTGATTTCATCTTGGATACGGTCTCGGCTCCCCATGATTATAATTTGTATCTGAGCCTGCTCCGTCGTGATGGCAACATGGTCTTAGTTGGCTTGCCGGATAAACCACCAACGTTGCAAGCAGGGGCTCTGATTATGGGTCGTCGTAAATTGGGAGGCTCTTTAATTGGAGGCATTGCGGAAACCCAAGAGATGTTGGACTTCTGCGCTAAGCACAATATTGTGTCTGACATCGAAATGATTCCGATCCAAAACATCAATACCGCCTATGAGCGTATGATTAAAAGCGACGTCAAATACCGCTTCGTGATTGATATGAAGTCGTTGATTTAGACCATCAGTTGATTTTAAACCAAATTGGGCTGGTAATTTTAACAACCAGCCCAATCAAACCTGTCAAATTCACCCAAGAAATAATAAAACGCGGCTACTAAACAATATCTCTTGGAGATCGCATGAAAAACATCCTTATTGCCGCTCTTATTTTGTCTTCTACTCCTGTTTGGGCCGGCGCTATGGGGGAACTTTGGAGCACGACAAATTTAAGTGTCCGTGAAACTTTAGGCTACGAAGCTAAGATTGTTTCAATTGAGCAAAAATTTGCTCCTGTCCCAGGTTTCGAACTTGCCGTAAAATCCACCGTTTATGGCTACAACCAGGCCAATGAAGTTGTACCAACTTTTGAATGCATCAGCGGCTACCGCGAAAGCAATGCTGGTTCTTACCAACTTATCGGCACTGATTGCCAAGCGTTGTAAGACAATCTGAAAATAAAAAAGCCTCGAACGCTGTTCAAGCGCCGAGGCTCCTAGTATCACGCGCGTAATATTTTACTGTTTCATATAAATCATCATCACGGCCTTAGAAGCTTGGGCTTTTTGATTAAAAAGACCTGTTTCTTTTTCAGTCGTTGGCGCCGCACCCATTTTTTCCATCGTGTTTTTCATGTTCGCCGTTGGCGTGTGAATAAACTTTTGAAGGGCATTCGGGCGTTGAGTCATGTTGTAGGTATTTACGTCGTTTACCGCCAACTCTTTCTTCAAGAAGCCTTTAAGCTCTTTTGCTCTTTCATTTGCCAGCTTTACGTCCGCGTCTGACGCTTTTGTATCTGGGGATGGGTATTCGCGATCCGCCCAGACTGCCACCTTAACCTCGCCAATCTTGCCTTGATCCCGGGCTGTTTTAATGAAGTCCCGAATCTCTTGTTTAGATGTATCTGTAAGGGATGCTTTACCTTCTTCAAAGCTAATCTCATTCGCCATTTTAGCGCCGAGAGCTTTTGATGATGCTTCGGTTTCGCTGGTGACACTTGCGTGAGCTGCGAAGCCAGTAAACGTTGATAGCATAATAATCATCCCTAGAATTCTTTTCGTAGAAATCATGACATACTCCTTGGTTTTCTTTTGTTTACAATAATCTCGGAGCTCCGAGCAGAAACATTCGAGAACTTTGACGGAATACAAAAAGAAAGAACCTGTCCGGTAGCCCACGTCAAGGCAA
>JBJTMR010000031.1:0-13947 GCA_046070625.1 Bdellovibrio sp.
CTTAGGTTCGAGATCATGCTTTTGAATGATATGTACGATTCGTTCAACGAGAGTATACGTCTTACCCGATCCTGGACCGGCAATAATCTGCACTGGTCCTTCCGTCGCCTCGATGGCCTGAAGTTGTTGAGGATTTGGCCCGCGGCGGCCTGCTGTATTCGAACTCATGATGCCCCTTCGAATCGAAATGCTTCAAAGGCTTATCGGAGTAATTTGGTATTAGTTTACAGACTTTGATCACCAAATTCTTCGCTCGCGAGGGCCACTTCGTTCCAATCTGAAACAACTCTCAACCGACCTTTACATGGTTGTAGAATAAACACCGCGGATTGCAATTCCCCACTCTCGGTTTCCTCAAGAACTTCAACAAAATTGCCATTTCTTCTAACTAAGAATGCCAACAGCTTTTCACAATAAAATGTCGCGTGAAAGCTTCTATCATCAAAGAAGAGCTCTTTTAAGTCGTGTTGCAATAGATACCCCAAAAGCTTTGACGATATATCTCTCCTCATATTTCGATTATGTTGCATAAATTTCCCCACGAATCATATGTATGCAATCACGGTTCCGCTTTAGAAACATGCTCAAGGAGCTTTTGGTATTGAAATGTCCAAATATTCGGACAGTTATGTCCGAATATTGTTAAATCTAAATATTGTTTATATTTTGCCGATAAGATCGAAGCAATTGGCATCAGGAGAATCAATGACTAAGAAAAAATACCCTAAAGGCTCAGAGTGGAGAAAGTGGGACCTCCATGTTCACACTCCTTCGTCCGTAGTGCAAAACTACGGAGGTGACACTCCTCAAAATTGGGAAAAATTCATCACTGATCTGGAAAGTCTACCCTCTGAATTTAAAGTGCTCGGAATAAACGATTATCTTTTCCTAGATGGATACAGGAAGGTACTTGATTATAAGACCAAAGGTCGCCTTCAAAACATTGACCTTTTACTACCGGTTTTAGAGTTCAGAATTGATGCTTTTGCAGGCACCGAAGAAAAACTTAAAAGAATAAATGTCCATGTCATTTTCTCAGATCACTTAACGGCTGACCAAATACAATCACAGTTCCTTTCAGCACTCACAACTCACGTCAAACTAGTGCCCGACTCAAACCAAAGTTCTTGGGCCGGAGTCATTGATAGGAAAAGCGTAGAAGATCTTGGGAAAGTTATTCGCGAGTCTACACCTCCGGAAAAGCAAACGACTATATCTGATCTACAACTCGGTTTTAACAATCTTTGCGTGAATATAGACGACCTAAAGAAAAAATTAAGAGAAAATACCTACCTTAAAGACAACTTCCTTCTTGCTGTAGGAAAAACAGAGTGGGCAGCAATCCAATGGACTGGGGCTTCAATTGCAACAAAGAAGACAATAATCTGCGATGCCGATTTCGTATTTACATCAGCAGAAACGCCGGAGGCAGCAAATACAGCACGCGAAGCACTACAAAAACACGGTGTGAACAGAAGGGTCCTTGATTGTAGCGATGCGCACAGTTTCAAAGATGCTATAGTGAAAGATAGAATTGGAAAATGTTTCACTTGGATCAAAGGAGATCCGACATTCAAAGCCCTAAAGTACGCCGCCATAGAATATGACCAACGTGTATTTATTGGAACAGAGCCTGGTAAGCGAAAAAAGCTAAGAATGGAAAGTACTAAATTTATCAAGAAACTGGAGGTTCGAAAAAAGAACGGATCCAGCCTAAATGAAACGTGGTTTGACTTTGAAACCCCATTGAATCCTGATTTGGTAGCCGTCATTGGCAACAAGGGTAATGGAAAGAGCGCCTTCGTTGAAGTCGTCGGGCTATCGGGCAATACCAGAAATGACTCTCACTTCCTCTTTCTCCATGGAAATAAGTTTCGACATCCGAAAAATGATAAGAGCAGTCATTTTGAAGCCATATTAACAATGGAAGACGATCAAGCATATCGCCGGACCCTTTCCGAGGCCTCGAATCCAGATGACATTGAGAGAGTAAAATTACTTCCTCAAAGCCTTCTCGAGAAGATTTGCAATGACATTTCTAAAGACGAAGAAACCGACTTCGACAAAGAACTAAAGGAAATCATATTCTCCCATGTCCCAGAAAGAGATCGTCTCAACCAAGCTAATATGAACGAGCTTATCGGCCTGAAAACCAAAGAGACATACGCCCAAATTGAACAGTTGAAACAAAATCTGAAGACGAAAAATAAAACTCTAATAGAGACTGAGGAAACGCGCCTAGACTCCTATAAGTCTCGACTAGAAAGCCAATTAGCTCAAAAACAAAATGAATTACAGGCGCATGACAATGCAAAACCTCCTGCCGTAGTAAAACCCGACATGGATCCACAAACGCAGGAAAAGCTAATAGAAATCGTTGATGAGATTGCAAAACTAGAAAATGAAAAAAGCGAACTAAACAAATCTATTGAGGCGGCTACTAAAGAACAAAAGAATATTGCAATAAAGACGGAAAAAATCTCTTCTCTTTCAATGAAGTTAGTGTCTGCGCATGCTCTTCTCGAAAAAACCAAGACGGAGATTACAGCACTTGCATCTGAGCTCGGAATTGAAGAATCAATTTTTGAGTACTCTCTATCCCAGAAGCATGTGGATATTCTCAAGGACAATATCTTAAAAGAAAAGGAAGCGGTCGAAAAGGTTTTAGACCTGAACAATTCTGAAGGATTACCGGACAAACTTGACAAGCTTGAGCAGCAATTGATTAAAAAAAGAGCCGAATGTGATGAACCAACAAAAAGATACCAAGTTTACCTAGACGAACTGAAAGCTTGGGAAAACAAAAGATCTGAATTGGTTGGCGACAAGACAAAAATCGACTCATTGGAATACTTTAGATCACTTATTTCTGAAATATCTGAGGTGCCTGAACGCATTGATCAGCTTCGCAGCCAACGAAACAATACAACGAAAGAGATTTATCGATGTATCAAGAGTTTAGCTGATACATACAAAACACTTTACAAACCAGTTCAGGATTTTGTTTCATCACACGAAATTGTAGCGGGTAAGCTCAACCTTGCTTTCGATGTGTCTATAATACCGAGTTCATTTAAGCACAATTTTCTTGAATATATCGACAAATCCATCAGCGGAAATTTCTATGGAAAAGAAAATGCGGAAAAGCTGGTCGACGAAATACTTAATAGCGGGGACTTTGAGACAGAAGAGGGACTTATGCAGTTCCTGGAAAAAGTTCAATCCAAGCTTGATATTGATCAAAAAGATAATAATGCATCAGTTGCAAAACAGCTCCGAAAAGGTGTCAGTGTTATAGATTTATACAGCTATCTATACAGTTTAGACTTTCTTCTTCCTAAGTATACCATGAAGCTTGGAGAAAAAGATGTCTCACAACTATCGCCTGGCGAAAAAGGGACGCTTCTCTTGGTATTTTATTTACTTGTTGATAAAAGAGACCTTCCACTAATCATTGACCAACCAGAGGATAACCTCGATAACCAAACTGTTTTTGACATCCTAGTTCCGAGTATAAAGGAAGCAAAAAAACATCGGCAGATAATTATGGTGACTCATAATCCGAATTTGGCGGTTGTCTGTGACGCCGAACAGATTATTCATGCAAGCATAGATAAATCCGCTGGCTACAAAGTCGAGTATCGATCCGGTTCAATTGAGAACCCAGAGATAAAGAAACAGATCATCGATATCCTTGAAGGCACGATGCCAGCTTTTGCAAATAGGAGCGATAAATATGACGATTAAGAAGAGGACCGTAAAGAAATAATGCGAAAGATTCGGCCCTAGATGACTAGGGCCATTGCATCTGATAGATTGTAGTATTTGCCACTGATCAAAATAATATTCTCATCTTCTACCTCCTGATCCAACCACTCAGACATAGCAAGGCCCCAAGAAACAGGATCCATCTCTTTCATCACTGATACAGCATCAAAAGACATCCAACCAACTTGAACTTCCTCCGGATAGCATGATCGCACAGACTCCTCGAATTCCTCTTCGGTATCCACCGGCATTAGTTCTTCACGCAAAATCGCAGCAATCGCCCAATCAAGACCATACTCACACCCGTGGCCCGGCAAGAGTCTCATTAGATCATCCGAATGACATGACTTACAAACTCCGGTCGGAGCTTGCTGATAGCAAGAGTAGCAAAATGGAATTGTACGTTTAAGCGCAAGATTTCTAAGTTGTTGTTGAATTTCTGAGTTCATATTTCCTCCTGTTTTGTAATTTTCCCTCTTTTCGAGGTTCCTTCACCGAAGGCTCGGGAACCTTGAAAAGAGAAAAGCGAGCGCAGGCAGCGGCCCCCGCCCCGACTCAGACGGAGCGGCAGAGCGAATGACAGGCGCTGCAAGCCCTGGCGTGAAGCCTGCAAAGCGAAGACTGTGTACGGCGGCGAGCAAGGGGGCGCAACGGAGTGAGCGGTATAAAAACAGGAGCGCGGACTCAGACTTTGCTTATGCAAATTCAATCAAAAAGTAGCAAAAGACATTCCAGCGAGTTCAAGCAAGTAACTAGCTGTGGAAGATAGAAATGCCCAACATTCGAATAATTCGCCGGACAATTTTTAGAATATTTATGAATTTACTCATTGAAGTGGTCTTTAAATACTGACAACCAATACTCCACCAACATCACCATTGCCAATGTATCCAATTCGCAGTATTTAAGGAGGGCCTTCTGTATAGCATCTCGCTCTTCGATGGACATCTCGGTGAATTGGGTTCGACAGTAGGCCATCATCGCAGCGCCACCATTGCGGATTTGATCCTCATCCGAGATCAAGGAATCAATCTTTTGTAAGTCCTCCGCAGAGAATAGCGGAGGCAACTCTTTATAAGGATCACAAATGCCATCAGCCCCTAACTCCTTGATCCAAACATGGTCCGTAAAGTTTAAGGAAGGCATCTCGCTTGTGCCATAAACCGGCTTTGAGTACTTTTCCCGCAAGAAATCCGATTCTGCCAAAATGGCAGGCAAAACGTATTTTAATGAATTGGATCCGCCAATCAATGGGCTCAAGTAACACTCCTTAACGACCTCCAAAAGATCCACCATGCAGCGGTCGCCATTCCAGAGATAATCATCTTTTTTATCTGAGGCTTTTTTCTTAGTGAGCGTCTTAATAAAACGTATCAGCTCATCCCGATCTGACTCTTCAGACTGTTGCAGCAAAAAGACGATACGATTCAGAACACTGTTTTCGTGATTTGAATAACGAAAAACAGTGCCATTGTCCGTTTCGAGCTGTTTCTTCAACTCTCTTACGAAATCAAAGCTTGGAAAGCTTCCGGGATTTAATTCAATAAACTGCCCAATATGGGACACACGCCCATCGGCTTCCATAATATGATGTGAAAATTGAAACGCCACTTCAGAATACGGCGCAAATCCTTTCTTAAATGGAATCGCTGGAGCGCAGGTCTCAAAGTCGATAAAATGCAAAGGCCACTTCCAGGTGTCGATCTCAGCCTTTAGTGCTGCGAGATCAAACCAAGGTTCTTGGCTCCCCTCTCTATGTTTTTCAATTTGAAGTAGCTGCCTTGCTGAGTTTTTCGTCGGCTTCTTTCCTAGGTCACTTTCATCAAGCTGCTCTAACAGATACTTTCTATTTTCAAATGCTTTGTCGGTACCTCGAAAGTTCCAGAGATCAAAGACCATCTTCTTCGATGAAGCAGACTCAATATTTGCGGCTTCTGTCCAACACTCGTCAAAGCCAGACTTCAACCCCTTGTGGCTTCCTCTGAACTCACACCCCTTACATTGGCCGGCAACCAAAGTTTGAACGGGATATCGCACGCTATTTAAATATATTTCGGCTAACTTCTGGGCTCGAGAAGCCAGATCCCCCATAATGTGAAAATCAGAGGTTTCTCGGCCTTCTATTACCGCATCGACAATCTCAGTAACATCTACCTCTTTCAATAGCTGGTGCCCTTTAAACCCGGTCGGAATATCCTTTGTGAGCACCACCTCTTTCGAGCTGCCGGACTTTTTCACAAGAAATAGTTGATGTAAGCCGTCGTCGCTGGCGGAGGCTACCTTATCGAGAAGCATCATGCTGGCGCTTACCGTAAGGTCCGGATAGTTCAAACGAGCAACATAAACTTGAAACGCGAGATCGTAGATATATGGAATCCAGTTCGCATATAACTTAGGAGCACCTGGTTTTGATTTTTGCGGTGAGAGAAATACATCGTTGTCGTCTGATTCAAAGCTTTTGGATTTTACTTCGATAATGCGCAAGTTCGATCCTGCTTTAATGGAGATGTCTGCCCGAACGTAAAAACTGTCCTTTAAAAAAGCCGCCTCGAAAAGTACCGCCTGTTCATCGGAGAAATACTTCTGAGTATTTTCAGCGGCCGCGGTATAGTCCCGCTCCTTGATTTCAATGCCACCTGGATATTTTAATTGAGCCAATGCTCCGACCTGGTATCCACCTTGGGCTAAGCTCTCTAGAAAAGGGTCCTCTTCTTTGCCGTTGAAATATTCCGTGGGCTTCTTGTGATAAAAAAGCTTTCTGGGGCACTCGATGCCGATCTTGAAGATGGATTTGGTAAGGTATGTTCTCACATAAACCTTATCGGCTTTTTTATAAATAGTTTTATGTATACAAAGAAAGCCAGACTAAGATCCACACGCATGGCTTCATCGTAAAGTTTCGGCGGTTTACTCCGAAAAGAAGGTTATTTTTCGAGGTGGAAATGGCAATTCCTAGTTTTAGACAATTTCTACGCCCTGTCCTTGAGTTGATGGCAGAACTTGGCGAAGTGAACAACCCCCGCGCAAACCTTGTCCCTAAGGTGAAAGAAAAAATGAACTTCACGGACCAGGAAGCGGCCGAGAAGCTAGACTCCGGCGGCAACCGACTAGAAAATCGCGTAGGCTGGGCGCTCACCTATCTGAAGAAATCAACCCTCATCGATTTTCCATCCCGTGGTATCGCAAAAATCACTGAAAATGGCCGAAATTTTCTTAAAACCCATCAAGGTCCCATTTCACCAAAGGATCTTGAGGTCTTTCCTGAATATCGCGAATTCACCAAGGGAAATGAAAAAGAAGACTCTACTGATTCAGCAACGGAACTCGCTCTAGAGGAAATCGATCCGGAAGAAAAAATAAATATCGGCTACAAGGAAATCAAAAATAGCATCGTCAGCGAGCTTAAGGAGAAACTTCAGTCAATGAACCCTTACCAATTCGAAAAATTGGTTCTCGATTTAGTGCGAGCCTTGGGCTACGGCGGTCCAGCTGATGCCATAGAGCACACTGGCGGCAGCGGCGACTTCGGAATTGATGGAGTCATCCATCTTGACCGCCTCGGCTTGGACAAAATTTACCTTCAAGCCAAGAGGTACAAAGAAGACTCTAAAATCAACAGCCGTCAAATCCAAGAGTTCTTTGGCGCTCTCAAAGGTCGCAATGCGGCTAAGGGCATCTTCCTTACGACATCATCCTATCAGGCTTCAGCAGTTGAATACGCCGCCAAAGTATCAGACACACTCATTCTCCTGGATGGTAATAAAATCGCGGAGCTGATGATAGAATCTGGGGTTGGAATTTCCATCAAGAAAAAGATCATCATTCCGTCTATTGATAATGACTATTTTGAAAGCTGATTTTAATGAAGAAAGACATCACTAACGGAATGACAGGAGTCGCTGGAGAATACGCCGTAGCAATGGAACTTTCTAAGCGTGGAGTTATCGCAACAGTTACGCTCAGAAATACTAAAGGCATTGATATCCTAGCTTCGAATGATGACGGCTCAAAAACCGTATCCATCCAGGTAAAGACCAGTAAAAACAGCGCTAAAAAGTGGATCCTGTCAGAAAAAAGCGAAACACAAGTTAGCGACACATTTTTCTACGTTTTTGTAAATATTGACTTAGATGGAACTGACGTCAGTTTTCACATTGTCCCAAGCAGGATCGTTGCCATTTTCATCTCAAAAAATCACAAGGATTGGATTTCCAGCCCCGGCAAAAAGGGCCAGGATCGTAACGATAGTTCAATCCGTATTTTTGTCGACAAAGAATCCGAATATTTAAATCGTTGGGATCTTTTGGGACTAGAGTAAAAATAGCTATTCACGAGACCTTACACTTTCATAATCGCTGACACTCTCCTCCAACTCCCGAATTAATGCCTCAACCTGAACTCGTACTGCCTTCCGCAACTCCGGCTTCATTGTTTCGTTCTCGTGCTCCAGAAGAGAAGCTTTTAGGTCCTCAATTTTATCTTTTGTGACCTTTAGCTATCCATCATTCGAAATCAGCTGTCTAGACACTTCGGCATTGGCTCTACTCCCACCTTCAGACACAAGAATTTCTTTAAGAGCCTTTAATAGACTCTGACCAAGTTTTGTTTTCTTATCACTTGATTTCATTGGCCACTCCTAAAAACACGCTTGGAAATTTTTTTATCGTCAACTGGATCCATCTGTGAAATTCGAATTCCGAAACTTTCAAAATCTTCGTCGACGCCGCATTGGCCAATCTTTAAAGAAAAACACAATATCTTTGTCGGCAGCTCGGAAATAAACTTTTGATCACGACAGTACTCGATCACATCTAAAAAACGAGAATCTTTAGACTTGGACAACAATGCACCGATGACATTGAAATCACACCGTCGTTTCGTGATCGCCTTTAATAAAATTTCTGGTTGAAAAAACTGCGCATGCGCCTTAACCGCTCCGACCGCCAAAACCAGTGCTTTCGGATCTTGCAGCAGATACAGAGACAAATCTGCAAGACACTCCTCGGGAGTCATATCCTGAGGAGAGCTTGCCGTCATATTGCACCCAATACCCCTTAATAGAGAATCAACAGTATTCCAATTCATCAGGTCCTTTTTTGCCTTTCGTACTCTTCAATTTCTTCCTTCATCTGAAGAGCAAACGATGTCAATGGATCAAGAGCGAGCTTGATTTGTTCTTCAGATATCCCCGAAACTCTCATCTTCTCCGCGTGAGCCTCGATTTCACCAAATTCTTCTTCAAGCCGGATTTTTGACTCTAGGTATTCTTTCTCTGTTTTAATCATAAAAACTCCTCAAGAAGAACTTCACCCCAAGGACAACTCTCGAGCGTCATAGAGTCTACAAGATCCCAGACGCCATCTTTTCGCCTAATATCCGAAATCAAAAGCAACAAGCGATCTACAAGCGACAATGATCCTCAGAAAGTCCTCAATACCGAGATTAACAGATTTTCTTTGAAGCAATAACTGGATTTGAGATTCGGAAACTCGAGCTTCCTTAGCGATTTTTTCAAACGAAGTGATTTCAGAGACTTCGACCGCAATGGTAGCCATTTGTTCTAGACTTCGACGATAGCTTTCCATGACAGCCGTGATTTCTTCAGCCGTTAGGGGTTCACAATACACAAGCGCTCGCTCAGCTTGCCGCTTCTTACTCTCTTCAGCTTCTTGTGGTGTAGACTCGATCTCCCACGTATAGGAACCTCGATGTGGGCCGCGAATTGGACCAAAGGAAATTTTTCGGGGATAGCGAATTGGCTTAGAATTCATAGAAGCTCCTTTTTCTGGGAAGCTACTATAGCACGACTTTTACGACCGCCAACGGCTCGATAACATTAGGCATTCACCACCCGAAGTCGATTCAAATTCCTATAACCTATCAAATGAGCGCCTGATCCCAACGAATCAAAATGAGACCGGCATTGCCTATTATTGTCCACCAAAATCAAAATCGACGTATTAATCTAAGATTAGTTTGATGCGGAGAAAAATAAACGATCTATGAGCGGCATTCATCCTGCAATTGATAAGGTTATGGAGGCCATATGAAATATCTATTCATTACAGTTTTATCTTTGTTCGGTTCAATTTCTTTCGCATACGACAGCTATACTACTTATGGAAATACAACATATAGCTCTAGCGGAAACTCATACACCACTTATGGGAACACCACGTACGGTTCAGACGGCTCTAGTTCAACTAGATACGGAAATACAACATACCATTCCGACGGCTCAACTAGTACACAATACGGCAATACAACCTATAATTCAGATGGATCATCAGCAACTAGATATGGGAATACAGTTTATGGGTCGGATGGCTCGTCATGCACCAAGTACGGCAATACGGCCTATTGCAATTAATAATAAAAACCCACAGAGCATAGTCTGTGGGTTGATCTTTCCAGCTGATGCCTACTCTTCTTGAGTACGAGTATCAGCAAGTTCAAAAAAATCTATCCGTTAGAAACGAACGAGAAATCCAAATTGGCCGCGATATCAAGTGCTGGCTGTTCTTTCGGCGCAAAGAACTCTTTCGTTAGTGTGAGATTAATATCGTACTGACTTTTCTCACTCTCGAGAATTCTATTAATAACCATAATTCGGAAAGCTTTCTCTTGCTCCAGACTCAGTCCGGTAAACTCTTTCCCCTTACCTTCCCAAGAACGAAGGGTTGAGGATGCTACCAGAATCTTTTTTGAAACATCGTCGAATGACATTTTCAAAAATGTTCTCAAAAACTTTAGCTGATTTCCGTTTAGTCGTTGCTGACTTCGCAGAAGAGCTTTAGCCGTCAAAAGCTTTAACTCATTCATATTGATGTCTGGAAACTCCTCACCATGGGCCATTTTCATGACGACATTTTTAAGGAGTACATCAAAGCCAAAGCCTGTAAATGTGTAGGTCTCTATAACTTTCGACATCTTAATCCTCCTTCTTATTCTTATCTATAGCCGTCACTATAATTGTCTTCGGATCAGCAAAAGCGATAATGATCCTTATATCTTTATCGCCATTTTCATTTTTGCCTCTCAGCGAGTACTTCCAGCTTTTTCCATCGTCGGTCAGGCTGTCCTTACTTTCCTCGCGATAGGCAGAGTAGATGGCTTCCTCGATATCACTCATTTGAATATCTCGTTTTTCCATCTGTTGCTGAGCATGCGTCGAAGGAATCAACTGACCAGATTCCAACGCGGCAATCACATCCTGGATCACATTCGGTCGTTTCTCTATCGACATATCTCAATCCCTACTTTACCAAATTGCTCATTTTTAGGCAACACAATATATTTTATATAGTATTTACACGCACTTATATAATATTTCTGCTTATTTTCAAGCACAATCTCGATTTGATACAGCTCCATAAACACCTACTTTTAGCCAAATGCCACATTAACCAGATAAGCCCGCGCTTCAGGGTACTTCTTAATACAAACACATTTCCCCACCCTCAATGACTTAATGATATTGGGGTGAATACAAAACTCCTCCACCTCGCGCCGACTTCCTCCGCCAGAATCCACTTCAAAGAAGCCAAACCGCTCAGTCTGCCGAGTCTGCTTCCAAACCGTCCGAGTCCCCGCCATGCCTGAGATAATCTCAGCACTCTCAGGACGCTTCTGGAGGAAGGAATACAAGGTTGAGGTGTTTCCCATCAACCGACCTGCAAACTCGGGGCTAATGCGCTGTAAATCGCAAATCTCCTGGTGCGCCACCACCACCGACATCCGACTACTGCGGGCGCGGTCGAGGAAACCAATGAAGTCTTCTTGGGCTAGGTCCGCGAATTCGTCGATGATCACCGAAAACGGTTTTCGTTGTTCTTTGGGAAGCTCGCCGTCAACTCTGGCCGAAACGGATTTTAAATCCTGCAAGATAAAACGACCTAACACCTTGGCTGTTTCGCCATACCGGCGGGAGTCCAAAAATAGGAAGATGATCTTGGATTGGGTATACGCCTCAAATAAGTTGATACCTGGAATCTCGGAAGTCACCAACTCCCCAAAGTCCGAAAGAACAATACTTTCCAACTGAGTTCGTAACCCTTGCAACGAATTGAAGTACTCTTTCGCATCCAAGAACTCTTTCAGATTCTGGGCGTAAAGTTTCAACTTCGTTTCTGTCATGGGGATCTTATTCCCAACTTCAATGATCTTTGCCGGATTACTTGCGCACTCCAAAACAGTGCCCAAATGAAATCGCTCCTTTTTGTTATCACGAAGCCAGCAGAGCAAAATCATCAACTTCAGAATGAAACTCGATGATTGATTCTTATAATACTCTTCAGACCAATTCAGACTATTGATGATCCGATCACGAAGTTGCGTAGCCGTCCCATCCTCGATCAAATTATACGATAATGACATTTGCTTTTCCGTAAGCGAAAAGATCATCAAATCATCAATACGGTTAGCTTCCGCTACATGTTTAGAAAACTTCAGCAAAGTCTCCATGTCCGATTTCAAATCGATAAAGAGCAAGCCTTTCCCCTGCTGAATTCGTTGCTTGATTATGTGGGAAAGCAAAACAGTCTTCCCATAACCTGAAGCTCCAACGACGTGAACGTGGTGATTTAATTGTCCTTCGGTTAACTCTTCCTTACGCCACATAGATCCCGAGACTTTCCCGAGAACTACACGATCCTGGGCCGCAGACGAATTTCTCATAAATAAGTTCTTAACCTGTTCCATTTTCAAAACCTCCCTACTCACCCAACAATTCGTTCAACATGCTAAAACGAAAAAGTGGCTGAAAAAGTTGAGTGTGGTCTTGAATCAGATTCCGAACAGTTTCCTTTTCGCAAACATAGTGAACTTCCTCAAAAAGGCGCTCAGCATCTGGTGCCGCAGTCATCATGTGAATATAGCGCTTCACCTTTTGCTGATATCGTTCTTTGGTTTTGCGCGCGATTTCCAGTTCAAAGGCAACTCTCTTACCTTCTGGGGTCACATAAATGGCATCAGGACGGAACTCTGTCGGCAAATACTTTCGATACTCTTCAATTTCGGAAAGTTGCCTTTCAGAAATCCATTCTTTAACAACCCCAGAATTTTCAAGAACAATCCGAATCTGCGCCACACGCTGGTCGTGATCAAAAAAGCGACCATCGACGTCCAACAGAGGACGACAATAGTTTTTCTGCGAACGTGAATTTCGCAAAAACAAATAACCTTTTTGAGTGATCACATACAGCGGTCTTGCGCACACATCGGTTAAAATCTGAAGCATCTCAGATTTTACTAATTTATGAACTCGCTGCCTTGCCCAGATCAGCGAGTTACTGACAGTCCCAAGTTTGGTAACTTTAAAAAACTTCGCGTGCAAATCTTCAAGTGTGGAGAATTTCATTTCTAGAACGAACTCCAGAACATCCAATTCTCGCTCAGTTAACCTGTACCCCTTTTGCGGAGTTACTTTTTGCACAACATACGGTAAATCAAAAAAACTATAAGCAGTCTGCATACTCTTTCCCTTCACCGACTTTTTGATTTGAAAACACAAACCAACAACAAAGTCGGACTGATGAAAGATGAAGTGGCCGAGGTAAACCCCCTCCCCTCCATCTTGTTGTTATTCTCAAAACTAAAAACAACCTCTCCCAACTAGGAAAATGAGCTCCCTTGCCAGCTTTTTGTTACTTAAGTAATGGGTGACCTGCCTTGCTGACCACCTGCTCTCAACACGTTGGGAGTGGGTGGTCAGCAAGATAAAGCAGGTCGCCCCAGCGCCTAAGGCGTTGAAAAAGCTGGCAAGGGAGCGGCTAGAATCCATCAAAACTCCCATCGCGGTGGATGGGGGTTTTGATGGACGACAAGATGGGCTTATTTCTGCATGGAAAATGCAAAAAAATTGAAAAAAGAAGAGCCTTGTAGGGATGTGGAAAAGTGGTAGCCAAATGGTAGCCAAAAGTAGCCAACCATGGTCCCCCATTGTCCCCCGCAGTCCCTAGGATCGAAAATAGCGTGTCTACGCCTGTCTGAGCAGGTTCTACGTTGTTTCTGATACTTAGGTTTTTGCTTATTTTTTGAGAAGGGAAAATTGGGGTGACCGACGGGGCTTGAACCCGCGACATTCGGAATCACAATCCGATGCTCTACCAACTGAGCTACGGCCACCACAAAGGAAGAACTTTTATAGAACTTCCCTTCTTAAAGTGCAAGGTCAAAAAA
>JBJTMR010000032.1:0-7253 GCA_046070625.1 Bdellovibrio sp.
AGGGAAAAGCTCGTAGAGATGGGCATTTTGGCTTTGCCGCAAGACCAAGTAAAGCTTGGCAAGCAAGGGTGATTCCACTATTCTGCGACCATGTTTGGTTTAGGCATGTCAGAAATCATTTTCCTAGCTGTTTTGGCGCTGATCGTGATCGGTCCCAAAGAACTTCCTCAAGTGGCGCGCACGATTGGCCGCTTTCTTAATGAACTTAAAAGAAGTACATCAAGTTTAACGGACGAGCTGAAAGAGCAAGCGCGTATTGATCGCATTAATCTTTACGAAGCTCCGCAAAAGCCAAGTGCGAAGCCGAATCATGATCCTCATGCTCATCACCCACCTGCGGCTGAAGCAGAGGCTCAAAAGTCTCCAGAACAAATGGAACTGACTGAGCAACCCAGTGAAAACATTGAAAACAAAGAGCATAAGCCCTCATGACTACCTCTGAAGAACTTGATCAAAAAAGTCAGTCCCTTTACGAACACCTTGCAGAACTGCGTTTCCGCTTGGTTCGCTGTGCATATATTCTAGTTTTGGCAACAGGTGCTTGCTATGGGTTTAGCGAAAAGATCTTTAACTTTATCAGAGCCCCAATTGCACCTTATCTGCCAAATGGCGGATTAATTTACACGGGTCCTCTGGATAAGTTTATAGCGCATATTAAAATTTCGTTTGTCTGCGGGGTTTTGATTTCTTGCCCACTTTGGCTTTATCAGGTTTGGAAATTTATAGCGCCAGGCCTTTATAGCAAAGAGAAAAAGTATTCAGTGGGCTTTATCGTGTCCGGCTCTTTGCTTTTTATTCTGGGTGCCGCATTTTCATATTACGTTGTGTTGCCGATGGCGTTCCACTTCTTGATGACCTTTGGTGGCGACATCGATAAACCGATGATCTCTATCGAGCAGTACTTGGGCTTTTTTACTCAGATGTGCTTAATGTTCGGTGTCGCATTCGAGCTGCCGTTGATTATTTCAATATTGGGAATGCTTGGAATTGTCAGTCAGAAGTTTTTGCGCGAGAAACGTCGTTACGCAGTTATGGGATTAGCGATCGCATCTGCGATCATCACTCCGCCGGACTTGATGAGTATGGTGATGATGTTAATTCCGATGGTTGCTCTTTATGAGCTTGGCGTATTAGTCGTGGGTATCTTCGAGAAAAAGCGTGACGATGACATACGTCAAAACGAGCGCGAGTAGTTTTCAATTAAATTTAAAAATAAAAAAGGGAGACTGGTGAGGTCTCCCTTTTTTATTTATTATTTTTATACTTCAAACTAGGGTTCTTCAAACTTGATCAGGACGGCCCCTGATTCAACAGAATCACCTTGTTTGATTTTGATTTCTTTAATTTTCACATCACGAGCCGCGCGCATTTCGTTTTCCATTTTCATGGCTTCCATAATAAGAAGTGGCTTGTTGGCCTTAACGATTTCGCCTTCTTTTGCGAAGATTTCGATGATCTTGCCAGGCATACCGGCTTTCAATTCCAAATCTCCACCGAAGCCGCCACCTTTTTTCAAAGATTCATGCAAAAGCATTTCGTCATTGAAGATCTTTATCGAACGGAAAGAGTTACGTGTGAACACTGTATACTCTGTATCAGAGCCAACAACGTCTACGAGATAAGACTTACCTTCGAAAAGGAAGCTGATGTACTCTTCCGCGTTTTTGTAGTCATTTTTAGAAATGTCGTAGTGAGTCCATGCTTGGCCTTCTGGCTGCAAAGATATCTTCCAAGAGTGACGACCCTCAGTCACATCGACTTTATATTTTTGTCCTCTAAGTTCTGCTTCGAAATACATTGTTACGTCCTCAACTGCATTTTGCGGCCTAGGCGTCTCCATGTGGAGCTCACGTTCAGCTGACGAATATCCTTCGATTTACGATCGTTGTAGGCTTCAATAGCCGCTGCGATCAAGAACACAGGATCTTCAACTTGTTTGAACATCTCTGGCTCGATAACTTCGAAGTTTTTCTCGATAAATTGTGTCGTGTAAGTGCCGTCACGGAAAGTCGGGTGGTCCAAAATCGTTTTATGAAGAACGATATTTGTTTTAATGCCCGTCAATACGAATTCAGACAATGCACGCTGCATACGATCGATCGCTTCATTACGAGTTTCACCCCATGTGATCACCTTAGAGATCATTGGATCGTAGTAAATCGGAACGTTGTAACCAGGGTAGGCATAAGAATCCACACGCATGAACGGCCCTTGCGGATGGCGGCAGGCTCTGATCACACCTGGATTCGGTTTGTATGTCACAGGATCTTCCGCACAGATACGGGCTTCAATCGCATGACCTTTTTGTTTGATATCTTCTTGTTTGAAGCTCAATGGCTTGCCAGCGGCTACCATGATTTGTTCACGAACCAAGTCGAAACCAGTCACGATCTCTGTGATCGGATGTTCAACTTGCAGACGTGTGTTCATCTCCATGAAGAAGAATTCTTTAGTCGTATTATCGAAGATGTATTCAATCGTGCCAGCACCAACATAGTTGATTTGTTTGGCAGCGCGAACAGAAGCTTCACCCATGCGCAAACGAACTTCATGTGGCACAGAAGGAGACGGAGATTCTTCAATGATCTTTTGATTACGACGTTGTACAGAGCATTCACGTTCAAACAAATGAACATGGTTGCCGTGCTTATCGCCGAACACTTGGATTTCAATGTGTTTCGGATCGTTGATGAATTTTTCGATGTAAACAGTTGGGTCTGCGAAATAGTTCTGACCTTCAGAGCGACAAGCGCGGAATGCGCTTTCAAACTCATCCATCTTACGAACGACACGCATCCCTTTACCACCACCACCAGCAGAGGCTTTGATGATAACTGGAAGACCGATTTTTTCTGCAACTTTCATTGCTTCTTCAACAGTCTCAACGCCACCGTCAGAACCAGGAACCGTTGGAACACCAGATTTCTTCATCAAAGTTTTGGCAGAGATTTTATCTCCCATAGATTCGATGTTAGCTACTGTTGGACCAATGAATGTGATGCCAGCGGCTTCACAGGCTTTTGCGAAAATCGTATTTTCTGACAAAAAGCCATAGCCCGGATGAATTGCATCCGCACCGGCTTTTTTTGCTACTTCCAGAATCTTATTGTAGTTCAAGTAAGATTCTTTCGAAGGAGAAGGCCCAATATGATAAGCCTCATCCGCCAAAAAGACGTGCAAACTGTCACGATCCGCATCAGAGAACACAGCTACAGAGCCGATACCTAACTCGCGGCATGCACGAGTGATACGAATAGCGATTTCTCCACGGTTTGCGATCAGGATTTTTTTAAAAACTGCCATGCTCGCTCCTAGAGGGGGATATTTCCGTGCTTTTTAGCCGGAGTGATATCGCGTTTATTTTTTAACATTTCCAATGAATCGATGATGCGTTTACGAGTCAACGCCGGATCGATCACTTCATCTGTGTAACCTAGTTCAGCAGATACATACGGATTTGAGAACTTATCTTCATATTGCGCCGTCAAACGAGCTTTTTCCGCCGCTGGATCTTTTGCTTTATTGATCTCTTCGCGACTGATAATGCTTACAGCACCTTCAGCACCCATCACCGCGATTTCAGCAGTTGGGTAAGCCAAGTTTACATCTGAGCGAAGCAATTTAGAACCCATCACGATGTAAGCGCCACCGTAAGCTTTACGAGTGATCACTGTGATTTTAGGAACAGTTGCTTCAGCGTAAGCATAAAGCAATTTTGCTCCGTGAGTGATGATACCATTCCATTCTTGATCTTTACCTGGCAAGAAGCCCGGTACGTCAACGAAGGAAACTACTGGTATATTGAAAGCATCACAGAAGCGGATAAAGCGAGCCGCTTTGCGAGACGCTTCGATATTTAAGCAACCTGCTAAATTGTTTGGTTGATTAGCTACGATACCCACTGGGCGACCGTTGAAGCGTGCAAAACCGACGATGATGTTTGCTGCGAAATGTTTATGAACTTCTAGAAAGTAACCTTCATCCACGCACTCAGTGATAACCGCCAGCATGTCGTAAGGTTTCTTAGGGTTCTCAGGGATCAAGTTCATGATCGCATCAGTCAAACGGTCAGGACGATCTGTATTTGGTAATACTGGAGTGTCATCCAAATTATTTGAAGGAAGGAAGTTCATCAATTCGCGGATCAACAACAAGCAATGCTTGTCATCTTCAGCTGCGAAGTGAGCAACCCCGGATTTAGCAGAGTGAGTTGTCGCTCCACCAAGTTCCTCTTTAGTTACTTCTTCATGAGTTACAGTTTTAATAACATCAGGCCCAGTTACAAACATGTAGCTCGTGTTTTTAACCATGAAGACAAAGTCAGTGATTGAAGGAGAGTAAACCGCACCACCTGCGCACGGCCCCATGATTGCCGTGATTTGTGGAACCAAACCAGAAGCCATCGTGTTGCGAGTGAAGATGTCAGCGTAACCACCAAGGGACTCGATACCTTCTTGGATGCGCGCACCGCCGGAGTCATTGATAGAGATAAATGGCGCGCCATTCTTGATTGAAAGATCCATCACTTTGCAGATTTTGTTCGCTTGGGTGCGAGACATAGATCCACCAATAACAGTGAAGTCTTGGGAAGAGACATAGACCAATTTGCCATTGATACGACCGTAACCAGTTACTACGCCATCGCCAGGAACAACGTTTTTGTCCATGCCGAAATTTGTACAACGGTGAGTAACGAAACGATCCATTTCAACGAAGCTGCCTGGATCTAGTAGAACATCCAAACGCTCACGTGCAGAAAGTCTGCCGCCTTGTTTGTGTTTCGCGACACGAGCAGCTCCGCCACCCGCCATTGCGGCTTCATTTCTTTTTTCAAGGTCAGCAAGCTTTGCTTGAGTTCCTGATAATACTTCGCTCATAAAATCCTTCTTTAACGTCTGTTAAACGGAAGGGTTTTTTTACCAGCGAGATCATGAGTAAGCATCTGAAAACGACAGACGCAGAGCATGGTTTTATGCTCTGCGTGAGTGTTGTATGTTGTTGAATTTATGGCACTAACTGGCCAAGTACTTGAAGTGCTTTCTGAATATTGATTCGGCCTCGAGTTTTTACTTTAAATTCATGGCCAGGGCTCACATCTACAGACTGTTCGATGGCTGCTTTGATTTGTTGCGCCGTAGCTGTCGGTTTTGCACTCCAGAGAAGTGCAGCAGTGCCGCTCACGAAGGGAGCCGCCATGCTGGTGCCGTCCATGTAGGCCACAGAGCCGCCGGGCACGGTGCTAAGAATGTTTTCGCCGGGTGCTGCCACATGAACTAACTTAAAGCCACTATTCGACCACGCCGTCATAAAGTCAGAGATTGTAGAAGCGGCCACCGTGATCTGATTCGATAAATTGAATGAAGCTGGGAACTCGGGATAAGCATCTACATCACGACCGTCGTTACCAGCCGCCACTACAATCAAAATACCCTGACGTTCTAGTTCGCTAAAGGCATTTCGAAGAGAAGACACGCAAGGAGCTCCGCCCCAACTTGCGTTGATGATTTTAGCACCACGGTTGGCTGCGTACTGAAGGGCAAGAATGGCATCACCTAAGGAGCCACCACCATCATTGGCGATAAACTGTGCTGGAATAATTTGAGCTCTAGGAGCAAGGCCGTTGACTGAACCATAAGCTGGATCAGCAGCAATGATCCCGGCTACGTGCGAGCCATGAGGACTCGGAGTAGATGTTGAACCCGGGCTCGAAACAAAGGAGGCTCCATAATAGTCGTCCACAATTCCATTATGATCGTCATCAATACCATTGTTTGGAATTTCACCTGTGTTTACAGCGATTCTTCTGGATAGTTGTGGATGAGTCACATCAACATAGGCATCAACAACGGCGACCTTCACACCTTGCCCATAGATCCCTTGAGCATAAGCGGAAGAAGCTTGGATCATATTTTGACCCCAGTTATCTGTGAGCCCAGAGGCCTGAACTACCGAGGTGCTTTCCAATTGAATTTGTCGGTCGAATTCAACCTTGCGAATATTATCCAATTGCGGTTCGATGAAAGTTTTCTTGAAATCTTCAGCGTTGGCTGAAGATTCAACCGTGAACTTTCCATCTTCCCATTGAACGATGAATTTATTTTGGATCGCTTGACCCATGCAAGCTGCAGAATCAAGTGCGCTGCTATCTGAGAAAACTGTGTCTGCCGACTTTTTGCTACATGCTGTGAATACAAAGACGCAAGCAATCGCCGAGAGAATATTTCGAACATCCATGTTCACTCCCTGTGCGAGCCTTTCGGTCTCATCCTAGAGACTAATTATAGACCCGCATCGGTTAGCTATTCGGTTGAAAAGTGTCTTAATTTGAGGCTAGATCTCTGGAACTAGACCTTGGACTATTAGTCCCAGTCATCAATTTCATCCTCGACCCCTTCGCCCGTTGCAGTATCTTGATCACTGATAGTTAATTTGATGCTGTAAATGGGATGTGCCCATAGATCTGAGCAGTTGAAATAGTAATCAGTCATGGTGTTAGCGATGTAATCTTTGGAAGCATTAGTAACAGCACGATTGGTAAGATTATTTGCAGCCAAATAGTTTACCATTTCGCCTTCATAAAAACGCGTCGTATTTTCCGATGGAAGTACATAATTAGTTTCAGTCATAACCGTTGGAAGAAAGTAGCGTCCCGTAAATTTTGGAAAATCAGATAGAAGAGTCGGTGCAGCGCCACCGTAACATTTTTTCTCTGTGGGTTTGGCCATAGAACAATCAACTTCAGTTTCTGCACCTGCTGGAAGGAATGTATTGCTGGTTGAGCGACGATAATAGTATGGAGCAAATTCAATCATTGAACAAAGAGCTGGAACCTTTGTCCCAAAGGTAAAGGTAATATTGCTGTAGTAGAGCTGTCCTTCCGGGATGGAAACGGAACAAGTATATTCGCCATGTGCACTTAAGGAACTTACAGTGCATGTTTTCGTTGTTTCAGCGGGTCCACCATTTTCCCACTGAGTCGCAACTTTTAGGTAGAGAACTGAATCATTACTAGCCTCAACCGCAGGAGTGGGTGGGGCGGGAGAATGAATTGATATGAGATCTAGATAGGCAATTTGACTAAAATTTGTTTGTTTATAACAAAACAACCTCGAATTTAGTCGAGGTTGTTTTTAAATCATCAAAGGCCTTAAATATTGCAGATGAATTCTTTAAGGAATGAAGTGAATTGCGATTCTACGCGGGTTGCAGTTTCGGTGACTTCCGCATGAGAAAGTTTTTGTGCAGAAATTCCG
>JBJTMR010000033.1:0-2077 GCA_046070625.1 Bdellovibrio sp.
CACGAACAAGAACGCAATAACAACAGTTGCGAACACTTCAAAGAATCCTTCGACCCAAAGATGCACAACCCACCATCTCCAGTATTCAGCGACTGCAAGATTTGTGTGACGTCCCCACATAAGACCGGCGCCATAAAAGATGGCGATCGCCGCACAGGAAATTAAAAACAGAGCGAGAAGATGTTTTGCTTCTTGTACTTTTTTAAATGCAGGCCAAATAGATCGAACCATCAGGAACAACCACAAGAACAACCCCACAAGCAGGAACGATTGCCAAAAGCGTCCTAAATCGACGTATTCATAACCTTGATGACCAAACCAGAAGTTTTGTACGAAATCCAATTTCTGCATAATGCCAACCCATTGGCCAGCCATTGAACCGACTACAATAATCAACAAGGCAAAAAAGAGAAAGTTAACGCCAAAACGTTGGAACTTCGGTTCATGCTCTGAAACCGCAGGTCCCATGAAGAGCCCAGTTGCCAGCCATGAAGTCGCAATCCAAAAAATGCCCAATTGTACGTGCCAAGTTCTTGTCACAGAGTACGGCAACAGATCCGACAAGGCCAAACCGTAGAATCCATTTCCTTCAACTGCGTAGTGGGCCGCGACAGCGCCAAGAATGACCTGCACGACAATTAACGCTGTTACCACCCAGAAATATTTTAAAGTGGCGCGCATGGAAGGTGTCGGATTCAATCCTAACAATGGATCCGTTTCTGGAAGCAATGAAACGTCAGCTTCTTCGTTTTTCTGAGAAACATAGTACAATGTCAAAACGCCGATGCCCGCTAACAAAATGATGACACTGAACCCAGTCCACAAAAGCAATGATCCTGTCGGCTCATTACCGATCAGCTTATCTGGCGGCCAGTTGTTTGTATAAGTGATCGCTTGCCCAGGTCGCTCTGTCCCTGCAGCCCAAGACGCCCAAAAGAAAAATGCATTCATCTGGCGCATACGTTCTGTATCTCGAATCGTATTGGCTGGAATTGCATAGGCTTCACGCAAACTGGCCAATGAAGGTTCGTCCATAAAAACACCACGATAGTGTGTACTCATGGCCTCGATGGCTTCTTTGCGTAAAGGGGATACCGTCAACGTCTTATCAGTTTCAGAATAAGTGTTGGTACGGACTTCTTTTTTCAGGCGTGAAATCAGAACTGCCTGTTGTTCTTCGTTCAGGTTTTCATAGGGTTTGGAAAATTCCTGAGTAGCCCATTTTCCGACAATAAACATGCCTTCGCGATGCAACCAGTCTGCTGTCCAATCCGGAGCAACGTACGCCCCATGTCCCCAGATAGATCCGACCTCTTGGCCACCAATGGATTGCCACACATTTTGACCATTTTGAATGTCTTCACGGGTGAAGATTGTTTCCCCGGAAGATGTCACCACCTTTTCCGGGATCGGCGGCGCTTGGCGATATATTTCCGCTCCATAGTAAAGTAAGACCGCAAATGATGCGATCACGACTATGGCAAATGCCATCCATAATTTTTTAAAGCTCATTGTTCACTCCACATAGTAACATTAAACAAATTTATCGACGGCCAAAATACAAGGAACCGTCGCTCTCCAATTATCAAAACATCGGGTAATCTAGCACCCTTGGCGTTAAAAAAAGATGATCTCGATCAATTTTAGTCGATTAAAGTCGAATTAAATTTGATGCTAATCTTTGAAAAGACGTTGGCCAACTATAGCTTCGTCTATTTGTGTTTATACCTAATCCTCAAAACGGATCTGTGATTCTTCAGCGACGAGGACGTTTTTTTGTCCTCGTTTACTTGGGCGTCGATTTTTTTGCGATCGACAAGAAAAAAGCATTCTCGCTCTTTTTGCTGGCCTTCGCTTTTTTAAAAGCTTTCTTTTTAGGCACTGGAGTCTGATCCGGTGATAATAAGGACTTGTCCTGCTTCATAGCCAGCCCCAAAAGCGGATTCCCTTTGGCGATCTCGCGCATCATCTGCTTTACTTCTTCCTCAAAATTGTCGGATTCCGCAGGGATGTAAAGCCAGTCTTTATTCACGGGATGATTTTCTAGGAACAAATATTTTAAAAAGAAAGCATTCTG
>JBJTMR010000034.1:0-16772 GCA_046070625.1 Bdellovibrio sp.
TGAGAACATCCCTGACTGCGGAGTCTTTTCGCCTTTCATTGGAGTTCTACCATTATATTCAATGACTCAGATGATGACCCAAGTTCCAAAGATTAAAGAGTTTTATGCAACCGCCGGACAGAATACGGGGTATTTAAAACTTTCAACGGAAGATAAGAGTTTTGTTTTCCGTATTGCGGGAACTCTCAAGAATGAAATGACTTTAGCGGAGCTCTTGAAAGTTCGCAGTCTTCCAGGACAGTCAGGACAAGTATACGGTTTGAAAGTCAGACACTTAAACCCCGGAGCTGCGGTAGTCACGACGGAATCTTGCACTTACACTGAGACTATTGAACACTGTGGTCGCCGTGGGTACTGCGAGACTTATACGATTTCTCGAGAAGGCCGTCGCAATGTAGCGTCCTCATATAAGTTTGCATTGGATGCTTTTGACACTGTGGGCACTGTGGTGGCCTCATTTGGCTTTTCTGCGAAGAATGAAGTCGGTTTGGAACAAGAGACAATCTGCAGATAGTTTTTAGTTATTGTGTGTTTGTATATTCGCGTTCCAGGAAATAGCGAAATCCGTAGACTTGAATAAAGACAAACATGATGACTATAAACTTAATGAAATAGCTAAGAATTTGTTCCAAAATGAAGCCCGCATTCAGATTTGCGAGTTCATAATAACTTAAAAAAACTAGTGCCATAGTTAGGTTTGCAAACATCAGTTCTGTTTTTGATTTATTCAGATAGATGACCGGGTTGAGGGCCACCATCAATACGCAAGTAATGGTGTGTGCGCCGATCACCGGAAGTGAAAGGGACATCGCCAACGCGATATACATTAAGATCGTTTGAATGATGACCGCGACCGTGTTGTGTTTCAGAGTGAACAAAGGGGTGCAAAGCGCACCAAGAAGGCTAACGCAGCCCAGGGTGATGAGTCTTGACGGTTCTGCTCCCATCGCTAGATAGTAAAAACAAAACACAATACTAGAGAACCAAATACTGAGACAGACATATCTGCCAAAGCTATTTTGCGTGCGGTAAAAGTCACTGGGTTTAGTCATAAATTTAAATGTAGCACGAAACCTTTGAGCTGTCAGCGAACAGATCTTTGTATTGTGGTGGGTGGTCTGGCGGAAAATAGTAAACTCCATAAAAATATCCTTACTAACAACAAGGAGAGCGTATGGCTCGTGGAAGTGCGACCTGGGATGCCGGTGATTGCGTATTGATTCTTATCGACTATCAACCTGAGATGTTTAAAGCCATTCGATCTAGTGATGGCAAAGCGATCGAAAAAAATGTGAGCGCTATCGCACGGGCGGCCGTGGCTTTTGATGTGCCAATTATACTAAGTACCGTGGGTGTGAAGATGGGTATCAATCAAGGGACCATCGCGGCCTTGAGGTCAGAAATTCCCAGTGTGCATGAAATAGATCGATCCACCATGAATGCCTGGGAGGATGATGCATTTTTGAAGGCCGTCGAGGCCACGGGACGTCAGCGTCTGGTGTTTTGTGGGTTGTGGACGGAAATCTGCCTGGTGTATCCCGTCGTCGAAGCATTGGATAATGGGTATGAGGTCTGCTTTGTCGCGGACGCTGTGGGTGGCCAGTCTAAGGAAGAACATGACATCGCAATCCAAAGAATGGTGCAGGCGGGGGCTGTTCCCAACACGGCCGTGGCTTTGATTGCGGAATGGTTCCGGGATTGGAAATCGCCGCGCGCGAACCGGGGGCGGGACATTTTGACTTCATTGATTCACGAGCATCACGATGCTCAACGCAACCTAGATACCTATGAAAGCCCCTCGGACTCGTATTCTAGTCAATCCGAAATGATGTAGCGAAAGATTCATACATTGCAGGTGATGGGCTCTTTATTTTATAATGAGCTCATCATGATGCCATCAAAAAAAATCTCTTCGAAAAAAATAACCGTTCGACCTTTAGTGATTCAAGATTTCGAGGCTTGGCAGAAAAGCCAGATCGAAAGTGCTGTCGATAAAAAATTTGCGACGAAAGACATTTTTCGCAACAAGATCCAGAAAATCAATAAACGCGCCCAAAAGGACCAGATGTATGAGTGGGGGATTTTTCTGACCGCAACGGGTGATTATGCGGGCAGTATGGATGTGGCTGTGATCAATCGTGCGCCCTTTTCCTGGGGAAATTTGGGTTATGCTATCCATGATGCTTATCGAGGACAAGGGTATGCGAAAGAAGCGGCTAAGATAGGTCTTGAGCATGCGTTTACGACGCTTCAACTTCATCGCATCGAGATCGTGATGGAGATTCATAACAAAGCATCTAAAGCTGTTGCAGAATCCTTAAAAGTTCACTTTGAAGGCGTTCGTAAGAAGTTTATTCCCACAGAGAAGGGCTGGAAAGATGCCCTTGTTTATTCAAAAATAAATAAATCCTAAGCAGATTTTAAAAATAAAAAAAACGCAGCTTCTTTCGAAGGCTGCGTTTTTTTTTCAGCTGTTGACTAGGCTTCTACAGGCCGAAGTTCCCCCGCATGCTTTTCGTTCAAAGAACGAGTCAGCAATTTGTGCGAAGCAAAGAAAAGAACTCCCGGGATAAAACCTAAGCCGGCAAGCAAGATAAAGAAATTTTCTTTAGGCATTTTTTCGTAATAGCTGCCAATCCAACCAGAAAGATAATTTCCAAAGAAAGACGCCAAGAACCAAACGCCCATCATCATGGAAACGATTTTCTTCGGCGAAACCTTTGTTACCAGGGAAAGACCAATCGGAGAAAGATAAAGCTCACCAATGGTTAACATCAGCGTGGATCCTAAAATCCACAGAGCGCTGCCTTTACCATTGCCTACGACTTGGGCTGCGATATACATCACCACCAAAGCCGCCGTACCAAGGAAGCAGCCAATAGCCATTTTCATCGCGGTAGACGGTTCGTTCTTGCGACGTGCTTGCCATGCCCAAGCACGGTCTAAAATTGGTGCGAATAAAAAGATCACAAACGGATTGAAGGATTGATACCAACTTGAAGGCATATCCCAACCAAAGAAATTCCAATCCGTACTTTGATCGGCCCAAAGTTGCAAAGTGTTGCCTTGTTGCTCGTAAACACCCCAGAAGAAAATCGTAATTAAGCACAAGAAGATCAGTGCCCACGTGCGAGTCCACTCTGTTTTAGACAAAGGAACATGGCTTTGCGCTTCGACTTCTTGGATTGAGGCTTTGTGTTTGGATTGCGGAAGATCTTTTCCTCCAAAATGGTAAATCACCAATGCCAACAACATGCCCACGCCTGCGGCGCCAAAGCCCCAGTGCCAACCAACTTTCTGCCCCAAGGTTCCACAGATGAGGGGGGAAAAGAAAGCGCCCAGATTCACGCCCATGTAGAAAATCGTGAAAGCACGGTCGCGGCGGCTGTCGCCATCTTCATAAAGGCTACCCACCTGAGTTGAAATATTCGGTTTAAAGAACCCATTCCCCAGAATGATAAACAGCAACGCCGGGAAAAAGAGGCTTTCAGCGGCCATCAAAAAGTGGCCGATGGCCATAAGGATACCGCCCACATACACGGAACGGCGCTGTCCCCAGTAGCGATCGGCAATAATGCCCCCAAAAAATGGGGTAAAATATACCAACCCCATGTACAGTCCATAGATCTGAGAAGCGAAACCTTGGGTGCTCAGAGGCCCAAAAAAGTGCTCAATGGCGCCGCGAAGGGCTGAGTATCCCCAAATTTCCTTACCCTCATGGGCTTGAATAAAGAGGTATTGAGTCATGTAAAGCACCAGGAGCGCTCTCATCCCATAAAAAGAGAATCTTTCCCACATTTCTGTGAAGAACAGCGTAAATAGGGGACGGGGGTGTCCAAAAAATGTTTTCTCTGCGGTCTGAGCCATCAAGCACCTGTCTATATTGTTAACATTTTATAAAGTTTCTAAAGGTACTTTAGATATTCCCCATTTTTTGGCATAAAGGTCCACAACAAAATGGGGGGAGTCACTCATGACTTTTTCGAAGAATGCGTTTGTCACCACAGCCTTACTCTCAACTCTTCTCGTAACGGGCTGCACGAACAGCTTTAAAATCGACGAAATTCTTGCGAAAAAGCAGGCTCCCTTTGATATGGGCCTGTCCTTCACAAAGGCCGCGAATCTCTCTGAAGAAGAATCAACTGCCTGCGCTAAGGCATCTTGCATCAAAATTCAAAAAGCGTCCTTGGGTAAGATCTTTCTTTTGATCGCCTCAGGTAAAACTTCTGGTTCGACTCCACAGTGGTACGATTTGAAGCCCTTGGTTGTGAGCTTCGAACGCTCTGGTGGCCGCGTTGCAATTTTGGGCCAAAACTACAACAGCATCTATGAAGAAATTCAGACTCAAAACCTGATCCAAAGCTTCAATATTATCTCCGAAGACGATTCATCTATCGTGTTCGACTGGGGTAAAGGTTTGACGACGTTCGTGGCGCAAAGTTCTTATGACGTGGACGGCGCTCGCGGTGAAAATGATGACTTAACTGAAAGCTCCTTTAGCTCCATTCCGGTAACGGATTCCTTTGTTCGCGGTATTAAATTCGATACAAAAAACATCGAGCTCGAACAGATTTCTAAAATTCAAGCTGATAATATCAAAGCGGCTTCTGATAAAAAATTGAACATTGAAACTCGTGAAGAGACGTTAGCGATGAATGTACAAATTCGCGCTTATGATTTAGCTCCTACTTTTAAAGCGAAAGAGTTCGATGCTTCTCGTAAAGTGGGCTTCTTCGTGACTCGTGTTGGCAAAAAGAACATGAGCAACGACGTTTCGAAGCTCATTACAAAATGGGATATTTCAGAAGGTCGTAAGATCAAAGTCAGAATCTCTGCTGCGGTCCCAGAAAGCTACGTACAAGCTGTGCGCGAAGGTGCTTTGTACTGGAATAAGGTTTTTGGCCGTGAGGTGATGGATGTTGAAGCCGGTGTAGATCCGCAAGCCGCTCCTCAGGATCACAGTATCATGATCCGCTGGGTGACGTGGTTGGACGCTGGCGCAGCTTATGCGATCGGTCAGTCTGATCCTTTAACGGGTGAACTTTTGCGTGCGCAAGTGTTTATGCCTTCGGTTTTCACGAAGGTGGGATCTGCGGACCTTGTTCAGCTTAATGGCGGCGCTCCTGTGGCTAGTAACATCGGTGCGATTGCCTGCGATTTTTCTAAAACAGTGAAGGCTCTTGCGAATTTAAGCCGTGAGGCGTCTGATTCTCAACGTCTGCGTTTGGCGCAAGACAGTGTGCGTTCCACAGTCGCCCATGAATTGGGTCATGCCTTGGGTCTTCGTCATAATTTCGCGGGATCTTCTTCGGCGAAAGTATCTACGAAAGATATTTACCAAGCAGCTAAAACATATTTGAAAGATCTAAACCACCAAGGCCTTGAAACTTCCACAAGTATCATGGACTACGTGAGTGGCATTGACGATGTTTTGATGTCATCGCACCTTAAATACGCTCCGCTTTCTTATGACAAGATGGCGATGGATTGGGCGTATTCTGACGATAACAGTGCTTTAGATGAAAACGTTTCTAGATATTGCACGGATGATGATATTGCTTTGGCAAATGCCCAAGGTATGGCGGTTTATGGTTGTGAGCGCTTCGATGCGGGTAACAATCCTCTGTACCGTAAATATTTGGATGCGAAGGATGAAAAAGAAAATCTAGTGAAGGTTCTTTTCACTTCCATTATTGGTCGTATGTACCCAGGAGATAAGCCTGAGGTTGTGAACAATATCGACACAGTTCTTGCGGACACGCAAAAATGGGGTCGCGCGAACCTAGATTCTCTTTCATTTATTGGTGATTCTATGTTGTCGACCTCTTTAAATCTCGGAGGCAATGTCGTTCCCGCGCAAGCATTTGCTTCGATTGATTCTGTCAAAACGGGTGCGATTGCTTACTCTCAAATGGGTGATGATGAGTCACTGACTGAAATGGTCAAAGCCAATGTGGCAGAAGCTGGCGGTTACGCAGCGATGATCAATGGTTTGTTCCCAAGAGATCCAGAAACTGGAAAAATTATCACGGATTGGTTTGCTCGTGATGTTAAAAAGGAATTGCGCAGTCAGAATTCATACCTCGCACGTGGTAAGACTCTTGCGGGTCGTGAGTATGTGTTGACGAAAGAGCAACAGGATAAAGTCTTGGCTTTCTTTGACTCAATCACAGTGAAAAACCAAAAGGTTGTGATTGAAGCGGTTTTGAAGATGATGCCTGTTTTGAACGAGAAAAAACAACTTGAAGATGGTCGTACGGTTTTAATCAACCGCATTTTGCCTGAAGGTTTTATTACGGATGCAGACGCAGCGGTGCTGGGAAGCTTGGCGAAAGATTTGTTAACTCTTGAAGATTCAAAAGCGGCGCCGGTCTTAGTGGGCAAAAAGACGTTCAAAGCACGTTTCTTAACAGGTGAAGAGCGCCTCTCTATGACGAAGCTGTTGTCTTCAACGGGGATGTCTTTTGATATGGAACTCGCGAAAGCGGGGCTTCGTAATGAGATCTTGATGGGCATTCAAGACGCTATTCGTGAAATCGATCCAACTCTTGATTTCGAGAAACTGACAGATTTGCAAAAATCAGTTTTGCCAATGCTCTTGCTTCAAAAAGGTTATGATGAAGGCGCGAAGTGGTTGGCTTCTGAAATCCTCACATACCATGGTTTGACTGTGGTGAATAAGTAATCTGAAGTACGTTCTGTCATAGGAGCTGTCAGCTCCAGACTCTGAAAAAGACCGATCATCGTGATCGGTCTTTTTTTTTGTTCTTAGTAAATCTCAAAATGAGACACTCTAGGTGTGCTTTTAGATGGAGGCCCGCCTCTGCCTTTGTCTTAGACACCCGAGAACAGAAAACGTCTTTCTTCGTGGTCTTGTCTCACGCTGAAACGAGAAATCACCTTCAAAGCCAATATACCGAGGGCGCTCCTGGTCCAACCCTTGCCTATAAGGGTTGTAGGAGGCAGTTATGAAACGCTCAATTACTAATAAGATGATCCTTGGTGCTTTGATGGTTTTGTCCATGGCACTTACTGCCTGCAACAAGAAAGAAGCTGGATCAGCAGTTCGCGTAGCCGGTCGCGGTGGAAGTGTTGTGACCTCTGCAACTTGCCCTTCGGGTCAGATGGCGACAGGCCGAATTTACGATCCGTCTAACAGTGGTTCTTTTGAATCAGTAGTTAAGATCTTTGTTTCCGCAACGATTGCTGGCTCAAGTTTTGGAACGATTGATGGTTCTGGTGCGGGGGAAAAAGGAGTCTTTTTAACTCCCTCTCTTCAGTTCGATTCTGCAGGAAATATCGTAAAAACGAATTCCAGTATCTTAGTAAAAATCGTGGATTCTTTGGTTGGTACGCAATCTGGTGATCACACAATTCAACCTTATGAGATTCAGTTTACCAATGCTTATAGCGGAACTATCAACAAAGCTTCGCGTACATTTAATGTAACCTTCCAGGACCAATACGGATATTTCCAGTTATCAGGTTCTTATGACAACAGTTATGCATCAGGCGCAGTGATCTTCCAGAACTACACATCTGTAGACGGTAGCTCGACAGCTTCTGCATACCGCATGGGCACATTCTATGTTCCAACATGTGGCCTTCTTAAGTAAGGCACTGCGTCTTGCCCTGAGCCCTTATCCAGTTGAAAGATAGGGGCGATGCCTCAGCGTTTCATATTTGACTCTTCCATTCTCGGTTCGGTAGTGGGCGGAAAATCCGCCATGGATATCCCTAAACTTAATATCCACTCTCTGGAAGCCGCAAGTGCCTTTCTTTTAAGCTACGGCTTCGATATCACTCAAAAATCTGATGAAGAAAAGCTCTGGTACTATCATCGGCGCGCGTTGGTGTTGATGTTGGAAAAGTTGGGCTTTAAAGATACCGAAATTCCAGAGCTCTTTTTGGATCCGAAGAAGCTGGGTGATATTCGCCAGCTGCTGTTGCTGGCAAGTTCCTCAGCGCCAGATCAGGCAGACCTTCAACGCTGGGCCTGTGCTATTTTGCGCGGGATGCATGTCTTTGTGCATGCTGAAAATGACCTTTTCAGTTCGTTTGCAGAAGAAATTCAATCGCAGATTTTAACACCCTTTCAAGATTGCATCGTTTACGATGGAACGTCTCATCGCACCTTTTTAAAAGGCGTAGGGAATGCCCCAGAGTCTATTGAACTTCTGGGGTTTGAAGTTAAACCGTTTAAGACATCGTCAAGCACCGTCATTAAGCTGTTGGCGAAACCTGATGCTTTGGCGATGAAGATTTTTGACAAGTTAGGTGTTCGTTTTATCACCCGCAATTTGTTTGATACTTTCCAGGTGGTTCGCTTTCTGGTTAGAGAAAATGTGATCAGTTTCCCGCATATTATGCCAGATCAAAGTTCTAATAATCTTTATCCGGTAGATATTTTTATGCAGGTGTGTGATGAGTTGGCTCAGCGTTTAGACACGTTGGATGAGGCTACGATTCAAGCCGCCTTTGATCAAAAGATTGTAGAACTAGGAGATTCAGTTCAGTACCTGCGCAAAGAAAATTTCTTTTCGGGTCAGGATTATAAGTTCATTAAATTTATTTCTCGTAAGTTGATTCATGTTAAACCACAGGGTGGTAAAGAAGCTTTTAGTTTTTTCTACCCATTTGAAGTTCAGATTATGGACCAATCCGCTCATCAGCGGATTTTATCGGGGCCTTCGGATCACGAAGCCTATAAAGAGCGACAACAAACTGCCGCTCGCAAACGTTTATTTCCAGAAAGTTAGATCATGTTTTTGAAGTTATTGTCTTATCCGCGCTCTCTGTTGGCGGTGATTTATTTGATTATCTCCACGTTCCTAGTTTCCACATCGATCGTGATCGCCAATATTCTTTTTAATAATCGTAAAATTGAAGATCAAATTGTCTATATGTGGACAAGGCCTTTGTGTTGGGTCTTTGGCGTGAAGGTCGTGGTTAAAGGGTTAGAGAATCGTCCGAAGGGTGGATACATTTACGTTTTTAATCACACCAGTTTCTTTGATATTTTCGCGATGTCTGGTTGGTTGGGAAGTTTTCGTTTCGGAGCTAAAATCGAATTATTTAAGATTCCGATTTTTGGTATGGCGATGAGACGCGCTGGAATTTTGCCGATCGCCCGCCATCGCAGAGAAGAAGTCTTCAAGGTTTATAAAGCCGCAGAAGAGCGCGTGGCGAGAGGGGAGCGTTTTGCTCTTGCTCCAGAAGGGACTCGCCAGAAAACGGAGCAGTTGGGATCCTTTAAATCAGGACCGTTTGTTCTCGCGATCAATGCAAAAGCTCCGATCGTGCCCGTAGTCATTAAGGGTGCTGCCGCGATCATGCCGAAGGGACATTGGATTCCTAATTGGGGCGTGTGGTCTCGTACAATCACCTTGGAAGTCCTTCCAGCAGTGGATGTTACGGAGTACACAATTGAAAATCGCCCCCAGTTGCAGGAACGTGTGCGCAATATGATGCTGCCTTTTTTTCAAGGCGACAACTTTTAACAGCACCCAAAAAATATCTCCACAGTTCAACACGAAACACTATGTAGTCTAGTTGCGCCTTTTACTTTGTAAGAAGGCGTAAATTTGGTGTTTAATCAAACAAGTACAAGTTTTGTACGTGGAAGATATTATGAATAAATCTGATAATACTGATACTGTTGATTTGTCCCAAGTTCGTGATCGCCTCGCTGATATCATGGTCACAATTGTAAAAGAAATGACTTCGAGTGAAGAAATTTCTGTGACTTATATGGCGGGGGATAAAACCACCGTTTACAATATCCATCTGCCGCCGCAGTTTCGCGGAAAGCTGATTGGGTCACAAGGGCGCACGATTTTAGCGCTCAGAAATATCTTATCTTCAATGGCTGGAAATCACGGATTTAGAGCTATCATCGAACTCGTAGTTTAATTCGAAGACTCTTTGTACGGTTTAGGTCATTGCGCTTAGCGCGCAATGACGGTCCAATTGGAGTTGTCTAAAGAGCTGCGCAGTTTGATTTTTGAGCTGCCAGTATCAACGTAAATTAAAACTTGAGAGTTCGGAAGAGCATCGATTTGGGTTAAGCGCAAAAGCTTCGGGTTTTTGTGGAAAGCCCCTTCAATGGCCTCAGCAATTCTGTCCCAACGAATGAAAGGCTCAAAGCTTTTCCCGTTGTTCACGCTCTTATAAGAGCCCACAAACCAAGTTCCGTTCGGATGAATGTAGACGGGATAGTTTTGTTTTCCAAACTGAGGAATCGGGGTCCAGTTGAGCCCATCATCAGTGCGGAAAATACCTTCAGAACTGACGATCCCGCGCACGGAGGCTTTGCTTTCAAAAGCAATAGAGTAAATTTCTTTTTTCAATAATTCTTCTGTCGCGATGGTCGCTACGGCCGGAGATCTTTCAATCACCGTGGGAGTGCGTTTCCACCAGACTTCGCCGTGGCCATCCAGGCGGCTCACGGCCCAGATCTCAGCTTCTGGTCTGATGATCTCCACGCGAGACATCAGTTGCGGGCCCCAACTTGCGCTGGGGCGAATAACAATGCCACGCAGGGGAGTCGTCACAAAGCCTAACACTTTTTGAATCTCGATTTCTTCGTGTTGGGCGCTGATAACTTTGGCGCCATTGCGGAAGGTGATAGGGATCCAATTTTTGCCCTGCACATAAGCCAGGTTGGCAAAGTCTGCGCGGGATACGAAGTGGTTGATGTCTACGTACCCGACAGAGTTTTTGTATTGGATTTTGATAAAACCTTTTTCATATGCCAAAGGCAAAATACGTTTCAAGCGAGGCAGTGTGGTGACCACTGGAGCCAGGCTGGAAGGTGTCTTTCGAATGAACGTGTCAATGATGTTGACGTAAACGCCGGTGTCATCGTGGCGATTTTGCAGAAAGCTGAGGGGGACCCAACCTTGAGTTTGGTCGGCGGTTTTGACTCTTGCCCAGTAGTGATCTGTATCGACAATTTCTACGGTGGTTTTATCAGCCAAAGTTTTTACGACTGAGGCGTCAGCGCGATTTAGCGAAAGGAGCTGACACCCGGTTTTAGTGTCCACCATGCGCGCCACTTGGATGTCGCGCAGGATCTGGCTGCCTTGAAGATCGTAGGTTTTCTTGTCCCAACGAACGCCATAAGAAGCATCGGACTGCGTGCGCAGAAGTTTGGTCTCCAGGATTATTCGACTCGCCTGGCCAGAGGGGAAGGAGCTGTCTTTGCTGCGGTAAAACGAAAGCGCCGAATTGGCATCTGTCGCTAAAGCCGCGAGAGTTGGGGGAGAAATAAGCAAAATAGGAAAGGCGAGAGAGAGCAACAAACGCATTTCTTTATTTTGGGGCCTTTGCCTCGGCGCTCTCAAGACCAGAAGTTTTGACCTCAGGTCTAAAGTAAAGTACGAGTAATTACTTTATATAGCGTAATTAACACGGAGCGGTAAATGGATATCAAATTGATTGGTGTAGTTGGTGCGGGACAAATGGGGAACGGCATTGCACAAGTTGCGGCTAACTTCGGTTTCAACGTGGTGATGATGGACGTAAGCGGTGTGGCTCTTGAAAAAGGGATCGCGACAATTTCTGGAAGCTGCGATCGTTTGATCAAAAAAGGAACTATGACTGACGCTGATAAAGCGGCGCTATTGGGACGTATTAAAACGGCTCAAGATTCTACTGGCCTAAAGGACTGCGATGTCGTGATCGAAGCCGCCACAGAAAACATTGATTTGAAGCTGAAAATCTTTAAAGACCTAGATGCGGCTGTAAAACCAGGTGCGTTGTTGGTTTCTAATACGTCTTCAATCTCTATTACAAAAATTGCGGCTGTGACCAAGCGTCCGGATAAAGTAGCTGGTATGCACTTTATGAATCCGGTTCCGTTGATGAAACTTGTTGAAGGTATTCGCGGCTTGCAAACATCGGATGAAACTTTCAAAGCTGTAAAAGCTTTGGCTGAAAAAATGGATAAAGTTTTCGTAGAGTCTGTAAAAGATATGCCAGGCTTTATCGTGAATCGCATCTTGATGCCAATGATCAATGAGGCTGTATACACTTTGCACGAAGGTATCGCTTCTGTGGAGTCTATCGACTCTGCGATGAAATTGGGAACGAATCAGCCAATGGGGCCATTGACGTTGGCGGACTTTATCGGGCTGGACACGTGCCTTGCGATCATGAACGTTCTTCATGACGGTCTTGGCGACTCTAAATACCGTCCATGTCCACTTCTTGTGAAGTACGTCGAAGCAGGTTGGTTGGGTCGTAAGTCGGGTCGTGGTTTCTACGACTACTCTCAAAAATAGGATATTCTTAGATGAGAAAAATTTTTCTGGTTCTAGCTGTGGCCTTGTTGTCGTGTGGTCAGGTTTTCGCTGAAGGCGGCATTGAGCGTGTTTTGGAAGTAGGTCTGTCCATTGGGCAAGCTCGTCACTCAGGATATTTGTCTGAAAAAGAAAATACCGGATTGTACGACTTATCTGTGCGTATTTCTCCGGCGGGGGCTAAGGGCTTTTTTGAAGTTTTCATGTTTGGTACAAAGACGGACGCGAGCACTCAGTTTGGTTTTGCCCAATCTCAAGAGCTGAATATTGGCGGAGTTGGTGCGGGACCGGCTATGAATGTGGCGACGTTTGATGCGTTGAAATTGAATCTGGGCGTGGGCTTTGCAAATGTTCACGCGCGCGGAACAGATCCCGTTAAAAACGATAAATCTTTCGGGGTGTTTTATTTTTCGGGTTTAGCACAATACCAAGTTAATGAAAAATGGGGTGCTTACTTTCAATCGCGTTGGATGGATTTGAACCAAACGAATAATGATGATGAATCGTTTTTCACGCTCTGGAATAATTCTTTGGGCGCATCTTATAAATTTTAATTCTTGGGAAAGACATGTCTTACAAAACAATCAATCTAGAACAAAAAGCAAACGGCGTATGGTTATTGACGATCAATCGTCCTGAATCTCTGAACGCGTTGAACTCAACGGTGTTGAATGAAATGGGCGAAGCTCTTCGTCAAATCGGTGAAATGCATTATCTTGATGCGCGTGCCCTGATCATCACAGGGGCTGGCGAAAAAGCTTTCGTCGCTGGTGCAGATATCAAAGAGATCAACTCTCTGGATGCAGAACAAGCCATGGTCTTCGCCCAACGTGGTCAAAGTATTTTTCATGAACTCACTTTGCTTAAAATCCCGGTGATCGCGGCCGTCAATGGCTTCGCTCTTGGTGGTGGTTGTGAGTTGGCGTTGGGTTGTGATTTCATTTACGCATCTGAAAATGCTAAATTTGGTTTGCCTGAAGTGAGTCTGGGGCTGATCCCAGGTTTTGGCGGAACTGTTCGTATGGCTCGCGCTATTGGTCAACGTAAAGCCCGTGAGTTGACCTACACTGGAAACATGATCACAGCGACAGAGGCCTTGTCTTATGGTCTTGTGAACAAGGTTGTTCCTCAGGCTGAGTTGATGGCGACGGTGATGAAAACAGTTGAAGCAATTTTGGTTAAAGCGCCGATCGCGGTGGGTGCGTCGAAAAGATCCATCAACCTAGGTTGGGATATGGATGTTGAAGAAGCCCAAAGAAACGAAGCAAGAATCTTTGCAGAACTTTTCAACACTGAAGACGTTAAAGAAGGCACTGGTGCCTTCATCGAAAAACGTAAAGCAGAATTTAAAGGTCAATAGGCCACAGAGTGAAGCGGACTCCGGTCCGCGGAACTGAAGTAGCATAAAGGTAAAATAGTCATGGCTTACACTCCGAAGAACCCCGTTAGAATTGTCACCGCAGCAGCCCTTTTTGATGGGCATGATGCCAGCATCAATATCATGCGCCGTATTTTGCAAGATATGGGCGCTGAAGTTATCCACTTAGGGCACAATCGCTCGGTCAGTGATGTGGTGAAAGCCGTCCTTCAAGAAGGCGCGCAAGGCGTGTGTATCAGCTCCTATCAGGGTGGTCACATGGAGTACTTCAAGTACATGCGTGACTTGTTGGATGAAGCAGGTGCTGGCTACGTCCAAATCTACGGCGGTGGCGGCGGAGTGATCGTATACGACGAAAAGAAAGAGCTTGAGGCCTATGGCATCGCTCAGATTTTCCATCCTGATGATGGTCGTCGTTTAGGTCTTGAAGGTATGATCGAGATGATCGTTCGCGGTTGTGATTTCGATCTGCTTTCTAAGCAAAAGGAATTTAAAAATAAAAAAGTTTCTACTCCGGCGAAGTCTGAGGGCAAGCCAGTCTTCAACGGTGACACCGTTCCTTCTGTTGAATTGGGTGTGGCCTTAACTGCTATTGAAAATGGCGTGAGCGATGTTTCTCTGGGCAATTTTGGTCTTGAGAGCTTTAAGGCAAAAACAGCCCCTTTGGTTTTGGGAATCACAGGAACGGGTGGAGCGGGTAAATCATCTTTGATCGATGAGTTGGTTCAACGTTACTTGAATGCGTACCCGGATAAAAAAATCGCCGTGGTCTGTGTGGACCCTTCAAAACGTAAAACCGGTGGTTCTTTATTGGGCGACCGTATTCGTATGAATTCTCTTTCACGCAACAGAGTTTACATGCGTTCTGTCGCTTCTCGTGGTTCCGGACGAGAGATTGCTTCCAGTCTTCCAGAAATTTTAAAGTTCGTACGCCAATTGGATTTTGATTTCATCATCGCGGAAACTTCAGGTATCGGTCAGGGCAACATGGCCATCACTGAAGTTTCAGATATGTCTATGTACGTGATGACATCTGATTTCGGCGCACAATCACAACTGGAAAAAATCGACATGATCGACTTTGCGGATGTGATTGCGGTGAATAAAGCCGATCGCAGAGGGGCGTTGGACGCTCTTCGTGATGTGACAAAACAGTTCAAACGTTCACGCAAGATCTTTGATGATAAAGTCGAAGTTCCTGTGTTCTTAACTCAAGCGTCTCAGTTTAACGATGGCGGCGTAAATAAATTGTTCTTCAAACTGGTGGATATGCTAGATGAGAAACAAAAAGGTCGTTTCGTGGTGGATGCCGTTTATAGGGCGAATATCCTTTCTGCTGAAGAACACGGAATCATTTCTCCAGATCGTCAGAACTATTTAGCGGAAATTGTCACGACGGTTCAGAAGTATAAAAAGCGCACGGAAACTTTGGCGGAGGAAGCCTCTAAGCTTGGCAGCTTGGCAAAACTTGCTCCCATGTTGGGAACTCCCGCGGAAACAGTTCAAAAAGTTCAAGCCCAGCTTGAAGCTGAGTTCACAGCCGAAGAACTGGAATCTTTAAAAAATTATGACAAATTGGTTGAACGTTATTCTGGTGACGAGTTGGTGTTCCAAGTTCGTGACAAAGAAATTCGTCAAACACTTGTGCGTGAATCTTTAAGTGGCACGAAAATTCGTAAAGTCGTTGTTCCGAAAATGAAAGACTGGGGCGACAGATTCCGATATTTGAAACTGGAAAATGTCCCGGGTGAGTTTCCATTTACTGGCGGCGTATTCCCGTTAAAGCGTGCGGATGAAGATCCAAAGCGTATGTTTGCGGGTGAAGGTACTCCGGAAAGAACAAACCGTCGTTTCCATTACCTAACTAAGGGTGAAACGGCTCATCGTCTTTCTACGGCTTTTGACTCTGTTACTTTGTACGGTCAAGATCCAGATCAACGCCCCGATATCTTCGGTAAAGTCGGAGAGTCCGGGGTTAGCATCTGTACTTTGAACGACATGAAGAAACTTTTTGCGGGCTTTGATCTTATCAATCCAAATACATCGGTATCGATGACGATCAACGGTCCAGCGCCCATGATCCTGGCTTTCTACTTCAACACGGCGATTGATCAGCAAGTTGAAAAGAAAGAAAACGAGTTAGGTCGTAAGTTGACTGAAACAGAGTGGTCAGATCTGGCGATCTGGACTCTTCAGCAAGTGCGCGGAACTGTCCAGGCAGATATCTTGAAAGAAGACCAAGGGCAAAACACTTGTATCTTCTCGATCAACTTTGCCTTGAAGATGATGGGTGATATTGCGGAATTCTTTGTGAAGCAAAAAATCCGTAATTTCTATTCGGTTTCTATTTCGGGCTACCACATTGCCGAAGCGGGTGCGAATCCGATTTCTCAGTTGGCGTTTACGCTTTCAAATGGCTTCACTTTTGTCGAATACTACTTATCCCGTGGTTTGAAAGTCGACGACTTTGCACCAAATTTGTCGTTCTTCTTCTCGAATGGTCTTGATCCTGAGTATTCCGTTTTGGGTCGTGTGGCTCGCCGTATTTGGGCGGTAGCGATGCGCAATCTTTACAAGGCGAACGATCGTTCACAAAAATTGAAGTACCACATCCAAACGTCAGGTCGCTCTTTGCATGCTCAAGAAATTGACTTCAATGACATCCGTACGACGTTGCAGGCGTTGCTGGCGATTTACGATAACTGTAACAGCTTGCACACGAATGCCTACGATGAAGCGATCACGACTCCGACAGAGGAATCTGTGCGTCGTGCGATGGCAATTCAAATGATCATCAACCGTGAATTCGGTATGACGATGAATGAAAACCCTATGCAGGGTTCTTACTTCATGGATGAACTGACGGATTTGGTTGAAGAAGCTGTTCTCAACGAATTCAAAAAGATCAACGAACGTGGTGGCGTTTTGGGCGCGATGGAAACTCAATACCAACGTTCCAAGATCCAAGAAGAGTCTTTGTATTATGAGCGCTTGAAACATGATGGCACATTGCCAATCATTGGTGTGAACACGTTCATCGATCCAAAAACTATGGCAGCAGACTATGTTCCACCAAAAATTGAACTAGCTCG
>JBJTMR010000035.1:0-21910 GCA_046070625.1 Bdellovibrio sp.
CATTCCGCAGGCGGAGTGAAAAAGCGTGCTGCAAAGCTGCTTCATATTTCGTTCCGATCTATGCGTTATCGCATAGAAAAATACAATCTTGGTGTTGTCGGCGACGACGAACTTGACGACGAATAAAATGGCGTCACCCGACGATGTGGCTTTGGAAGACTCGATCCGCAGTTAAATCCGTCTTGAGACAGAGCACTGCGAAGAAGTACCCAAGATGCTCGATGTAAATCACTAAAAATAAAAAAAGGTCTCAGAAGAGGCCTTTTTTTATGTGTCTTTACGGTGCCGCAACAACCGGGATTTCCAGATGTTGGTGTTGGCCCTGAATGTCGAAATCAACTCGAACATTCCATTGGCCTGGCATAACGAACCAAGCATTGCTGATGGCAAATTGATTATGACCTATCTCAGCAATTTCCACTGGTGAAGAGCCGTGCCCGTGGTGGCCCATTTGCATCCAAAGATCTAATTTGAAGTTTTGTACTGCCTCTTGCTGAGGAGTCGTTACCACAACCTGAAATTTACCTTCGTCTGAGGCGTTGATATCCGTTGCATATTGGAGCTGAGCGCAGATCGTTGCCGTTTCATTGCAAACGTTGGCGCTGATGTCGCCGGCTTTCGGGGCGGCCGCAAATGCGGATGTAGAGAAAACGAATAGGGAAAAGATGCCGAGGCACAAAGCTGACTTCATAGGAGCTCCTTATGGCCCTGATTTATCAAAGGTATTTGCAAGAGGCTAGGGGTTTTTGTTCCCGCAACTATGAGCTGCACCCTGTTTTAGCCCTCAACGGCGAGGGATGGGGTGAAGTGTTAGAACTTATCTCAAATAGTGTTATAATTCTATTAACAAATGTTATTCGATTTGTAACTTAAGGCCCTTTTAAAATAGGTAGTCCTGGGCTATAATAGATCCATGAAAATCAATCAACTCAGCAAGTTAAGTAAAGATACGGGGCTTAGTCCCGAAAAATTGGCCATCTATTTCCAGGTTTCCAATATGACTTTGCGTCGTTGGTTGAAAAAAGGTGGAACGGGCCGGATTCCAGCTCAATACGATACGAACATCTATCAAGGTATCTTGTCGATGGTTCGTGATGGTTTAATTGAAAAAGAACACGAGCTCGTCAAAGAGGCTTTTGAATTTACTCAGGTTCTTTTTGCGCACAATTCATTTATGATGATGGACTTATCGGTCGATCAATTCAAAGATTCTGTGAATGAGGATGGCGTTGTTGATCTTTGTCTGAAGCTGGGTCAGAAAGAGCACAGCCTGTCTTATGTGCAAAAAAATGAAACTGTGCTGAAGGATTTCGAAAAGAAAAGCCCTGGTATCAAAGAAAAAGTAGCAGCTCTTTGGAAAGTTCTTAAAGACGGCGAGATCCAACGTACCTATAAGTATGTCGCTATTGGAGCTTTGTTTTATTTGGTATTCCCTTTTGATTTCATTCCAGACGCCGTTCCGGCGGTAGGTCTTTTAGATGATTTTGCTATTCTTGGAATCGCAACGAACTACTATTTACGACTGAAAAGTATAAAACCGTAAACGATTCAGCGAGGTGCTCATGGCTCCTCGCTGCTGCAACCGCACTCGCTCCCGCGTCTCAAAATGAGACATCCCTAAAAACCAAAAGACAATTTACGTCACGAGACCGTTGAGTTTGTCAGGGACTGGTTCCCTTTAACCTTGATGCCTTCGAGCTGAGATGGCCTGGGAATAGCATAAGAAATATCCAGATAGATACTAATCTAAAATCCCGCGGGAGGTCCCCGGGGTTAGAAATGTCGGTGGATATGAAAAAGCTATTGGCTTCATTTCTTGTGGTAGGTGCTGTAATGCCTGTTTCTGTGTGGGCATGTGATGACTATTTAAAGACGTCATCCGCCGGGCTCATGGGGGCTGATTCCTTTCGCCGGGATTGTGAGCTTCAAGATCGCTATGCGCGAGTCAAAGAAACTTTTGCTCGCTACGGTCGCAATGTTGAAGATGTCACCGAATATAAAGCTTTACGATTTATTGGCTCAAAGGCCTATACCACGAATCTTCAGACCAAAAAACTTCCACCACAAATGATTTATGAGCCGGCACCAGCAACATGGCAAATCTGGGAATCCGGCATTGATCAAGTTGTGGAGCGATTCGGTCGGAAGGGGGCCCTTCTGGAAAAAAACAGCATTCAAGCCGAAACGATTTCATTTATTAATAAGTCTTTGATGGAAAAAGATGGCGTGTCATTGAAGGACAAAGAAATCACGTCGAAAACAGAGTTTGGAGTTTATCGTAGCTACACGGACAATAGCTCTGGCTATTGTATGGATGATTCCCTGTCTGAACAAAGGCGACAACTCGATGAAGCCAGAGCGTCGGTCGCGCATTTCCAGGCGGCATTTGAAAACCGAGTTGGAAAATCTTTTGTTTCGTTAGTGACTTCAAAAAAAGGCAAATGGCCAGAAAAAGCTTCTATGGATCCGGGAATGATCTATCGTGATAATGCCTGTGGAAAAAGTCTTACCAATAGCTTCATGTACTACTCTCCTGGCTACATGGTGGAAAATCAAATCGATTGGATTCGGATTTTTGCAGAGGAAGTTTTAAAGAGCTATAAATCTGGCCAGCCGATGTTAGCGCCGACGGAGTTTGCCGCCATCGTCCAAAAATGGGTGGTATCTGTTCATCCGTTCGTTGACGGGAATGGTCGAACTTCACGCGGAGTTCAAGACATCATTACCAGAAGTTTCGGAGTGCCCTTTGCTCCGACAGGGACTTTGCAAAATGATGCTCTAGAGACTCTCGATACCTATATTCAAAATACATATCGTGAAACTGATAAAATGCTCAGTTTCTTAGAGTATTGCGCCGACACTCTGCAGTCGGGCCGTGGCTTAGATTACCGCTGCAAATCCATTTCAGAACAAAGATAGGAGAGAGTATGAAATTTTCAGTTACGAGATATCTTATTGCCGGATTGTTGTCTCTGTCATCTTTGGCATGGGCCGGGGCTGCCCATGATCTTTTGCAGGCTGATTTGCAAAAAGGTGTGAAGTCGTTACCGCGAGAAACAAATTTCTATCACTACTTTAATCTCAGCACGGGTTCCTACCATATTGAAGAAACCACGCTGAAGGATTACAAGGGGCGCCAGGTGTACTTGCAACAGCGCTTGGCCTTGGGTGGTAAAGCCTTCCGTGACTTTAACAATCATACGGGTGGTTTTATCAATGCGGGTCCTGGTATTTACTTGGCGGCAGATCCTTTTGCTTCTTCGCCGGGTGCGGCTCAAGATTCCGGAGGATTTTTTGGTGATGCCCTGTTGGAATTGAAGATGAGTCCTGGAGCTAAGTATCTTTCTGTTTATGCACCCATTGCGATATCGAAGAGCACGATGAGCGCTTTGATTGCTGAAGGCTATCTGACTAATGAATCAGCAAGACGTGTGATGGCGGGAAGCCGTTTCAGCCGTGATACCTTGAAGTTCATGATCGGCGTTGGCTTTGATGATTTCCGTAAGCTTGTGGCGGATATGATGATCGAAATGAATATCAGCATTGTGGAATATGCATGGCAATCAGGGACAAGTTCTCTTTGTGGTTGGAAAGACTTGCGAAGTGCCTTTGTCTATATCGCCAGAGAAGTACCGGCTGATGTTCGTGATGTGAATCTTGTGTACTTAAAAGGCTTCTCAAGCAAGGTTGTGCTGACTTCTGCAGAACAAGATGCACTTCAACGCAATAAAACATTGATTCCACTGTTGACGAAGCTTCGTGCCCTTGAAAAACAAATGAAAGGCACAAAGGACGCCGCTTCTCGTAAGCGTATTCGTCAAGAAGTGGCTAGTGAAATCGACTCAGCATTGAGCCCTGAAGAATTAAGGCAGCTTAAAGATCAGACCTTTAAGTGCCTTTAATAATGAGCCCCGAATAAGTGGGGTTTATTTTTTAGAATTTTCATAGAGCGGCATCACTCGGGGAAGCAAAGAGGAGATGCCGGCTAAGCGCGTAGAATCTGAGGGGTGAGTGCTTAAGATTTGTGGTGGTTTATCGCCACCTAGGGCACCCATTTTTTTCCAAAGCGATAAGGCCTCGTGAGGATTGTATCCCGCTCGCGCCATCAGCTCCACTCCAATATCATCGGCTTCTGTTTCTTGGCCCCGGCTGTGAGGAAGAGAAATAACGACATTTGTTAAAGTGTTTGCGATGTTCGCATAGGATTGATCAATACGCCCGGTCATCACTAAAAGTTCCAAACCCTTTTGTTTGACGAGCTCTTCAGAGACTCTTTCGCGACCGTGTTCGCGTAGGGCATGGGCAATTTCATGTCCCATGACGGCGGCAATTTCTCCATCGGTCATATTCAGTTTTTCGATAATTCCCGTGTAAAATACGATTTTACCTCCAGGCATGCAGTAAGCATTTACATCGTTGCTAGAGATAACATGAACTTCCCATTTCCATTGCCCAGCATCTTTACGGAAGATCGTCGTTTGGGGGATCAATTTTTTTGAAATGTTTGTGACTCTTTGCAATTGGGCTTTGTCGCGGTCCAAATTCCCCTTAGCTTGGGCGTCTTTGATTGTTTGCGCATAGCTTTGCGCCGCAGACGCGTTGATCTCTTCAGAAGACACGAGCATCATCTGTTTTCTTTCGACGCCGATAGCGCCTTGTTCTGTGGTAGAAGCGCAAGAAGTTAAAAGACTCAAACCACCAAGGAAGGCTAAAAAAGATAAGTATTTCATAAGGCCTAGAATTGCAAAAGGGCCCCCTCTTTGTCAAAGAGTTGGGCCTTTTGGCATTTATTCTTTCGTGAGTTTTAGCAAATGAGTCAGAGGTTCGGGGAGCAGAGACGTTCCTACCGCAACAACTATCAGTGTGGTGAAAAGAGTGGCGTCAATTAAGCCTTGTCGTAATGCAAGGGACGCAATCAAGATTTCCACAGCTCCGCGGGAATTCAAAGCCAGACCAATCAGTGTGGATTGTTTGGGGGAATGACCAATGAACTTTGCCGCAAAATAGGCGCCCAAGAATTTACTCAGACAAGCCGTGGTGAAAACGATCAGAACCTGAGTGAGGTTGAAGTGGGTCAGTAAATTTATCTTCCAACCGATACAAATAAAAAAAATCGGTCCGAAGATCCAAGTGCTCATTTTCTCTAGGCCTGCTGTCCAAGATTTTTTCCAGAATTTTAAATCAGACAATCCGAGCCCAGCGAAAAATAGAAAGACGGGAAGATGACTTTTTATCCAAGAGCCAAGTCCCTCTCCCGAAAGCAGAAAGGCGAAACCCACCCATGCAATAACATCACACAGAGTGGCAGTGCTGATGATCAGACGACCTATGTCGGTGTGATACAGGTTGAGATCTTTCAAAATTTGCACAGCGACGGGAAGAGCGGATACCGATAAGGCGATAGCCAAGAAGAACCAGCTTTGAGTGGTAAAGTTGAGACCATCACTGGTATGAAAAAGAATCCAGGCCGTTAAAAGCCCCACCGCAAATGGCAAAACAAAAGCTCCCACAGTTAAGCGCAAAGCTTGAGGAAGGCATTCCTTGGTTTTGCGAAGACTGAGCTCTAATCCCGCGACGAATAAAAACATATTCGCGCAAAACGAGATAAAACCGCTGAAGCTTTCTGGATAGGAGATCTTGCTAAAACTCGGGCCCAGAAGAACCCCGATCGAAAGAAAAAGAAAAAGCTTCATTTGCGAGATTTTCTCCATGCAAAAAAGATTAAGGTGCTGGCAGAGGTACAGAGGGCTAAGATCAGATACACTCTGTTTTCTGGAGTGGGATCTTCGGAAGAGCGCAGTCCAAAATAATAGACGACGGTTTTCAAAATAATACCAGATTGGATCAACACCCAGATATAGGGCCACATCTCACGCTGGGTCTTTTGTTCCTCAGTCAGTGCGGCGATGGGTTTTTTAGCTTGCGGTAGAAATCCCCAAAAGTTTTTTCGATGAAAATCCGTGACCACATCGTTCCAGCAAGTTTTAAGAGCTTGTTCGGAAATCGGGGGATGTGCATGGCCGAGTTTTTCTTGGGCCAGAGCGAAAGCCTGTTCTGCGATAAGGGCGGTATCATCAAAGCTAAAATAGCCGCGCCCCGAAGTTGAAAAATCTTGTGCAAAATTGCCTTCAATAATTGAAAGGTATTTTTTGGCAGACTCATCGAACTGAAGTCCACTAAAGTATTTTTGCAGGAGGGGGCTGACGTTCATGCGATGAAATCCTCTGAAAGCACCATAATTCTGGGCAATTGCTTTTGTCAAAGATCGATGGTTGACGTCATAAACAAGACTTCAGCCTATTCTTCCTCATGCTATTTAAAATACTTAGACAGGCATTCTTGTTTCCCGGGGATGATCTTCGCATTCTAAAGCAGACTCTTCTGGAGGTTCCATGCAATGCAGTAAAAGATTCTTCCTGAGTTTTCTATTGGCTTTTGGATGTGTGGCTTGCGCCAGCACGCAAGACCAGGCCAGGGCCACTCCACAAGAAATACAAGAGTTAGCAAAAGACGTCTATATCTATGCCTATCCTCTGGTGGTTGCTTCTGTCGCTCGAGAGGTGGAAACAGCCGTTCCCCGAGCTGGGGAGCGCCGGGCGCCTTTAAATCATTTTGCTCACATGAGAGTTCTTCCGACTGATAAGTTTACGGCCATGGCTTCGCCAAACGTGGATACTCTTTATAGTACCGCCTGGTTGGATGTCTCGCAGGAGCCAATTATTTTGAGTATTCCCGAATCGAATGGGCGTTATTTTATGATCCCTCTGCTCAGCGCCTGGACGAATGTTTTTGCCGCACCAGGCGTGCGCACAACCGGGACGCAAAAGGCAGAGTATGCGATCACCGGTCCTGGCTGGGACGGAGCTTTGCCTTCGAATGTGAAGCAGATCCGAGCGCCCACCAATATCGTGTGGGTTTTAGGAAGGGTTTACACTAAGGGACCTAGTGACCAAGAGCGAGCGTATGCTTTTCAAGATCGTTTGAAGCTGACCCCTTTGTCTCAGTTTCGCAAGACAGTCGATGAACCGTCATCGTTTGATTTTAATTTAGACGTGGATGCAAAAACTCCTCCGGCGGAGCAAGTGGATCGCATGGATGCTCGAAACTTTTTTGCACTTTTTGCGACGGAACTTAAAAAAAATCCGCCCTCTCAGGATGACAGAGGTCTGTTGCAAAAAATGGCGCGTCTAGGAATTGTCCCCGGCAAAGATTTTTCCTATTCAAGATTAAATACGGAATCACAACGGGCTCTCAATCAGGGATACTTCGCAGGGCAAGAACGTCTTATTGGTCTCACGCGGTCAGGGCAGGCTCGGGCCATTCAAGGCTGGAGTGTTTCACGGGTGCTTGGTGCCTACGGCCTTGATTATGACAGCCGCGCTGTGGTCGCGAAAATAGGATTGGGAGCTAATACAAAACAAGATATTCTCTATCCTCGTGCGGTCGCGGATAGTACCGGACACACGTTGAACGGAGGATATAAGTACGTACTTCGTTTTTCTCGGAACCAGTTGCCGCCGGTGAATAGTTTTTGGTCTTTGACGGTTTATAATTCGCGACAACAATTGATAAAGAACGATCTTTCACGTTATGCGCTGAGTGATCGAGACAAGTTGAAGTTCAATCCAGATGGATCAGTCGACATCTTCTTTCAAGCCACAAATCCGGGTAAGGGGAAAGAGTCCAATTGGTTGCCGACTCCTGATGGTGAAGATTTCAACGTGATCATGCGACTTTATTGGCCGAAGCAGGCGGCTTTAGACGGCAGTTGGAAAGTTCCGGGAATTCAAAAGGTGCAAGAATTCAAGAAACTTTCTGATAATCTGAGATAAGCTATTTTATTTTTGGATCTTGCGAAGGGTGTGGTTGAGATCTTCTGCCAGTTCTTGGAAATAATCCCCTTGGCGCAGTTTAACTTCTACGACATTGCTGGCTTCGGTTTCCGCATTGTTTCGACGTAAAATACGGCGAATGTTATAAAGAGGGCCGACAATCTTGCTGGTCAGGCGGTTCGTTAAATAAAAGCCTGCGATGAGGCAAACGCCCACGGCTAAAAGCTCATTAATAAGGAAAACGGTTTTGTAGCGAGCGATGAACTCGGCAATTGTCATGGAAGAAAATTCGCCGGCGCTGGCTTTTTGTTCAAGCTTGTGGACGATGATCCATGCCGCAAATATTTGGGTAATAAAGACGCCTGTGATGAAGAGTCCCATGTACATTAAGATATCGTATTGGACTTCTCGATTAACAATCAGCTTGCGTCTTGGTTTAAACAGTCCCATGGATATCCACCTTTAATTGTATCTTTTTATAGTACTAGGAACTTAGAGAAGTTTCTTGGAAATTACCTCGGGTTGAGTCTAGATCTCAAAATAAGACAGTCATCAGTGTTTAAAGTTTTGAAAGATTTCATCCCAATTGATTTTTCTACTTTGATCTAACACCTGTTGTAATTCTGACCTTGTGAGTGGAGTGTCGGGTCGCTTTTGTGTCCACCCATAACCCCAGTAAAAACGGGTCTTGAATGCGGTGCTGCCACCAAGGCGAACGGCGTTATAGTAAAGACGACCCAGCTCTGGAGATTCCGCATGACTTACACAAGCTTTAAAAGACTCGTCCGCTTTGAGGCGTTCTTCAGAAGTGCCGCCAGACCAATACAGATAGTCATGATCCACACAGCAGCGCAGGAGACTTTGAGGACGAGTCGGGGTGCCGTTCGACGCCATACTACAACCATCCGTTGTGAATTCGCGCAGCGGGTTCGAGGGCGCGAGCACGTTACTTGTGCACGAAAGAAGGGTGGTCATGACAAGGGCTGGCCCCAAAAAATTCCATACGGAAAAACACATCATGCACTCAGGGTAGTACACATTCGCGGGAATTGACTCTATTTATTTAAACTTTTCAACGGGAACGTCTTTGCCAAAATACTTTTGCAGTAAGGCTGCGTAGGCTGGCGACGACTTGAGGGCGACAAGTCCCTTGTCCAATTTTTCTTTGATAAACGCTGTATCAGCGTGAGTTTTAGAAAAATGCACATAGATCGGTTCATTGGTAAGATCTAAGATCGGTGTGATGGTTTCTTTGAGCCCTGGATCTCGGTCAAGGTAATAGTATAAAACCATTTCATCAATAGCCGCATATTTGACTCGGCCAGAAGCCACAAGTCTTAGAGACGTCATATCATTGACCGTAAAGAATTTTGTGATCTTTTTGTTGTCATCAAAGGGTTTCCCAAAAGGGTAACCACTGGGCAGAACGACGGTCTTTCCCTCGAGGTCTTTCATGCTGCGGAAATTGCTGGGTGTTTCTTTTTCGAAATGACGATTTCCGACAATCAGGCCACGACTTCTAAAAAGATATTCGTTGGGGAAAATATACTTGGAGGTCAGGTCCTCATTTTTTGCGGTATTAAAGCAGGAGGACTCTTTTCCTTCAGCAGTTAAGGATAGACAGCGAGTGTAAGTGACCTGAACCAACTCGAGGTCAACATGTTCCAATTTTAAGGCCGCTCGAACCAATTCAATGGACAGGCCTTGGGGTTGGTGTTTGTGTACATAAGCATAGGGGGGCCAGTTGTCTTCCACAAGCATACGGACTGATCTTGCGGAGGCAGCGAAGCCCCACAAACAGATCGCCATGGTTATAAGAAAAGTATGCTTTTTAACAGTCATTATGACTTGAAAAATATCGAATATATAATGAAACAGCAAGTTACGGATAAGAAATAGAAGCATGTTTAGTCAAATAAGGGGCAGTTGGTGACCTCGCCCCGACTCGAACGGGGATAGGCAGTTTAGGAAACCGCTATTCTATCCTGTTGAATTACGAGGTCATCTGAATGCGCGAATCTTAAGATAACGACTAAAAAGCCTTTTGCAAAGAAGAGCTTCTGACGGGCCAAGTCGTCTTTAACACTACCGTGTCGCCTTTAAAAACCAAAACGCCAAAATTCCCGTAAGCCACCAAACGATGTGCCCATTGCTCCGGACTCATATCCGGGCTCCAGCGGATCCAAGTTAAAGTTTGATGAGGTCGTCCCTTCAAATGGGTCATCAAAACGGTGCTGGATTCAGAAAGTAAGAATTCTTCGTTGTTAATCCTCATCGTCGCTTCAGTCAGTTCAAACTTCTGCTGAGCCAGTTCAGACTTTACAAACTCCGTAAAAGCCTGATCATCGCCTAAGAAAACTAAATCGCCTTCGTCAGGAATGGCCAATACCTCGTCGATCGTATGAGAGGATACATTGCCTTTAAGGGCTTTGCGCCAAACTTTGATAAACTTAACGGCGCCCAACTGACGAGGGTCTGCAAAAAAATGAACCGAAGAACTTGAAAACAGGGATGATAATATGGCCGGGCGCTCTTGCGGAGCTAACTTACGGAACAAATGAAAGTCAGGGTCCAACGCAATTTGAACAGGGCGGACATTGCTCACAAAGGCATTTGTTTGATTTGCGGTTTTTAAATTCACCGTATACGTGCGAACGGAACCGTCTTCAAAATTAATAACCACGGGGACTTGAACATCATACAGGAACGTCTGCTTTTGCGTAAGCGCTATCGAGATCGCAAACGAGCCATCGATCCAACGCATAAGCTTGGCATCAGTCAGCTCGAGATCCAAAAGACCTTTTTCATTCGTCCATTGAGAGAAAAAGACTTCGAGTGAATCCTTGGTGACCTTTTCAAAACTGCTTTGAAGGTCCGCAAAACTTGCCTGCTTGTAGATATTTTTTGCATAAAAGTCTTGAAGCGCTTTTTTGAAATTGTCTGTTCCAACCCGACGTTCAAGCATGTGAAAGAACATCATGGCTTTGCCATTGCCCACGGGGTGGGACGCTGGCTGATGGCGTCCGCGGAAATTTTTTAAAGCGATGTCATTTTCGGGATGGCCATGAACGAAATCCGCAAAAGTTGCCAGAGTGTTCAGGCGATAGTCCCGACCGGCGCCTGATTTTTCGGCCATCCAATAATCGGCCATATAGGTGGTCAAGCCTTCGCTCCAGTTTCCCTGGTCGTAATCCACGTAAACGCTATGCCCCCACCAATTGTGAAGGACTTCGTGAGGAAGCGACGTCATGAGAGCTAGCGGAGAACGCAGAGCCGCTCTAGATTGCAAAGTAAAGCCGGGCATTACGTATCCTATGTTCCCGATGTTTTCCAGAACCGAAAAGGAAGGAAAGGGATAGGGCGCGATCGTCTCAGAATAATGGGCAAGATACGTCGGAAGAGCTGTCAGAAGATTCTGCGCTAAGGTGGCTTCATCACGACGTAAAAAGACTTGCATATTTTTGCCATCAGGCAACGCCGAGCTGTAGGTTTTGAAAGGGCCAGAGACCAAAAATATTTCGTCCTGCGGGTAAATCTCGGTATAGCGAGTGAGGGTGACATCATTGTTCACTTCAAGGTTCGTCAGTTGACCTTGAGTGAACGCGCGCCAATCCCCAGGGGTCTTGATAGAGATTTCAAATTTTTTTTGCGTCCCTAAAAACGTGGGGTACCAGTAGGTATTTCCATTAAGGAGGACGCCATCTGTAGAGATAAATCCGAAAATCATGCCAGAGAAAGCAAGACTGACAGAATCGTCTTGGTTGTCTAAGGTAAGGCCGTACTCGGCGTAGGCTTCACTTTGCGAAGCCGGGTGAAGCAAAGACAGTGAATCATTGGGACTTATGACCGCAACGTTCAGGGCTTTGTGCAGCAGAAAGCTCACTTTGCGAGGAGATCCCTTGGGGAAGCGGATGGTGTCTTGCACCTTGATCATTTGAAGACTGGGCAATAACTCCACATCCATTTTATGGGTGAGAGTTTGTGCATGAGCCTGTAGTGTAACGAGCAAAAAAAATAACAGACTGACAACAAGCAACAGCTTATTTAAGGCCTGAGCTTTGGACCGTACCATGAAATTTACCTCTGAGAGCGGCGGCTGTTGTACGCCCGACACTCTCGTCGGTCAAAGGGATTTTAGTTTGGCTGACAGGGGTTCGCTGGGGTCGAATAAAAAATGAATTTTCTTCCATTTGTCGCAGGTTGGAGATTCGATAAACACTCGTTCTCCAGTCCAAGGATGATTGAATTCAATGTTGCGCGCTTTTAAGCATAAGCCTTCAATACCTAATTGATTTCTAAAAAAGCGGTTATGATGGGAATCCCCATGATAGGCATCGCCCAAAAGAGGGTGTGAAAGGCGATTAAAATGACGGCGAATCTGATGGTATCGGCCAGAATGCGGCTTAACCTCTAGTAATGAATAGCGTCCGGTAGGGAACTTTTTTCCTACGGGAACCGGTATTTCGATTGTTCCCTGACGAATAAACGAGGTGTGTGCGGCAACAAGATCCCCGGTGGAATCTAGTTCCAGGGGAATGTTGATGTCACCTTGTTCGGGCGTATAGCCTCGAGCGACGGCCCAGTAGGTTTTTTGCGGAGAGCGTTCGGCAAAAAGCTTGCAAATTTTCCCTGCGGCTTCCGACGAAAGGGCAAACAGTAAGACGCCGCTGGTGGCAGCATCCAAGCGATGGACGGGGTAAACCCTTTGTCCCAGCATATCACGCACTTGATACAGGCAAATTTTTGACCGGGGAATCTTATATTGGGAATCCTCCGGAGGGTGCACGTGAAAACCCGAAGGCTTATCTACGGCAACAAAATGTTCGTCTGTATAAAGAAGTTTCATCACGGGGAAAGTATCTAAAAGCTCGTATCAGTGTCTAGTGTTAAATCACAGAATCCTGCTTTCGAGAAATTTTGTTCATTCGCAATCCGCCGTAAAAAAATAGAAAATAAAATGTCCCGGGAGGATTCTATTAAAGACGTCTTAAGGGGGTTTTATGAAAAGCAAAAAAGTACTTTTTGTTTTAACCAGTACAGATCAACTTGGGAATACCGGTCATAAAACGGGAGCTTTTCTTTCAGAAGTGACTCATCCCTATGATGAAGTGACTCAGGCTGGATATGAAGTCGATATGGCAAGTCCTCGGGGAGGTAAGGTTCCTCTGGATGGCGTCAAAATGGACGATCCTATTAATGCGACCTGGATGAATGATGAAGAGTTTTTAGATAAAATAGAAAACACATTGCGCCTCAACGACCTTCGGTCCCGTAATTATTGTGCAGTTTTTTTGGCCGGCGGGCATGGGACAATGTTTGATTTTCCAGACAATTTAGAACTGCAAAAAATCACCGCCGAAATTTGGGAAGACAACGGTGCTGTCGCAGCGGTTTGTCATGGCTCCGCGGGATTGATAAATGTGAAGTTAAGCAATGGCGAATATCTGATTTCAGGTCATGAGGTGTCGTGCTTTACAAATGCCGAAGAGGAGTCCGTGGGAATGGAAAATGCGGTGCCTTTTTTACTTGAATCAAAACTTAAAGAGCGCGGAGCAAGGGTCTCTGTCGCTTCAAAGTTTTCGATTCATGTCGTAAAAAGTGGACGACTCGTTACGGGGCAAAATCCGACATCAGCGATGGGCGTGGGGCAGTCGTTAGTGGAAGTGTTGGATTTCCTCGAGCAAGGTCGGGATTTGCCAGAGCAAAACTGGTGTGAATGGCATGAGCCTTCAAGTCCCGCTCATTGAATAGGATCGAAAAGAACCGGTTGAAAATATTTTTTTAAAACCTGTTCCGCCGGTTCTTTTCCTAAGGGTGAAAAGCCACCATTGGTTTCCAGATCACTGTCGTCATCGACAAGAACCTGCCACAGACCTATACCGCGCATCCACGGGCGTTGATCATTCCAGAGTGACGCCAGCAGCGCATCCCAAGCGGCGGCCTGATGTTGGTAATTTAATGGCGTGTGATCATCTTCATACAGATAAGGGGAAACGAAACATTTCTCTACACTCCGGTAGCCCACCTCTTGAATCGCCAAGGGGTGATTCGTGTCGGTCGCTGCCGAGATTTGCGCTAGGGTTTGGTCTAAGGACAGGGCGTAGCCTTCGCTCATCGACGACAACACCGCCACAAGTTCGTCATAGTTTGCTGGGTACTTTGTTTTGGAGGCTCCCAGAGCGCGATAGTAATCTAAGCCTGCAAAATCAAGACTTCGCCACAAAGCTTTCATGTTTTCTTGGTGTTGTTCTTCTTGAGGGTTTTTGGGTAAAAAGGTCAGATCATGGCGCCATTGCTCGAGTTCGCCACCCCAGGTGCGGATCCCATCTTCCAGAACATATTGATCGGTGTAATTGACTCCATAGGTGATTTTCACTTGGGGTCCTAAGATCGCGCGAGCTTGGGTCAGCAGTTGCACCCATTGCAGTGGATAACCAAATCGGGAGATAGGATTGCGGCTGCCAAGGCCTGAGGTCATAGAGTGCATCTCGGCTCCTACGGAGTACCAGACGGCGTTGACGGTTCTGGCCAGGCGCATGTAGCGATTGTGATATTCAAAAAAACTTTGAAACCACGTGGTGATATTGGTGGGTCGAATATTACCATGCCACCACGTGAAACCGTTTTCCACGTAAGGAAATTCACCATGGGGCCCAACGACCAGAAGAATAGGACGAAACGCCACTTGCAAACCTATGCTCTGAGCATAGCGAGAGGTTTCTACGACCAGGCGTTCTTCTTCAGGTTGATCTTGAATGGCGACAACAGATTGAATATCTGAACTGGTGCCGCCGACCATTCGCGCTCGAAAGTTGAAGATAACAGTATCAACTCCTAAGGCTTTGATCTTTCCCAACAAGCGACGGACTCGGTGGCCCTGTGGGGTCTCGTCAACTCTAAATCCATTGGGCCAATAGGTAATGATATTCACAGCTGCTTCCCGAGTGGGGGATAGAGCCAGAACATGCAGAGGCAGCAAGAAGAGAAGAACAATAAGCAATCTCATGCTGACTATTCTCCGGCTTTAGCCGTTTGGTCGCAACAAGACTGCTTACATAAGAACGAGGCCCGCTGGGGCTACGGTCTTTTGTTGTGTTAAATGGCAATTGATTTTACCAGAATCAATTATGTGAATCACTTCGGCGATTTGGTTTTTAATATTTGGGCGACAATGCTGAAGGCAATTTCCACTGGGGCGTTGCCACCAAAGTTTTCACCCATAGGGCAATAAAAGCGCTCAAGATCTGCATCCGGAATTCCTGCCTCAACCAGGTCCTTGCGCAGTCTTAAAGCCTTTTGATCGCTGCCAACATTTCCAACGTAACTAAAACGATCTCTTTGTTTCATAGTTTCAATCAGCACAGGCAAATCAGTTCCATGTCCCATGGTCATCAATGTGACATAACTTTTCTCTGGCAGATTTGCCACTTCCGCTGCCATTTCTGTTGTGCACAGAACCTTTAATTTGGGAGAAGTCGGAAGTTTATCCAGCCACTCTTGGCGCGAATCAAAGCAGGAAACTCGGCAATCTAAATTTAACAAAAGGCGCACGAGCTCTTGCGCAATATGACCCGCTCCAAAAACCGCCACATGAAAGGGGTGCTGGTGCTTGAAAAGTTCAAAGAAAAAACTAACCACTCCGCCACAGGTCATACCGATATCTTTTTGCAGATTCCAATCAGTAAACAGATACGGAGTGTTTTCCGAAAGCATGCGTTGCGCTTCTTGAATCGCACGGTTTTCAACTTTACCGCCGCCCACAGTGCCGTACTCTAGTCCTTTGGAGCTGACGATCGCTCTGGCGCCGACCTCTTGAGGTGACGAGCCCACTTGTTTGACCAAAGTGATCACAACGAACGAAGTCGCTTTATTTTGCAACTCCGTCATCGCGGTCAGAAAGCTTTCAAAATTCCCTTTACTCACGACGTGTGATCTCCATGAGTAATTCTTCCGGAGTGGCCGGGGAGCGTAGGACGGGGATGCCGGTGGTTTTATACTTGAGCGCATCTTTAAGTGCGGTCCACACGCAGATACCTAATACGAACGGCGGCTCGCCCACGGCTTTAGAGCGATGGACGTTTTGTTTGTTTTCATTGTTTTCAATGAACGCCACATTAAACACGCGGGGCGTATCCTGGATATTCGGGATTTTATAAGTCGTTGGCGAATGACTTAAAAGGCGGCCTTCTTTGTTGTAGTAAAGCTTTTCGGAAGTCACCCAACCCATACCTTGAACAAAGGCTCCCGTGACCTGGCCCTTATCGATCCCCGGATTCAACGGTCGTCCTAAATCCATCAGAATATCAGTGCGCAAGACTTTGTATTCTCCCGTCCAAGTATCTAACTGGACTTCGCTGACCGCCACACCATTTGTGAAATAGTTAAATGGTGTTCCCATACTGCGGGCTTTATCAAAACCTAAACCGTCGGTTTTAAAGTGGGCATATTCGCCCAAAGAGATACGATTGAAATACGCTAGTTTAACAAGATCTTGCCATTTCTGAGTTGTGCCAGTGGGAAGATGTTTGACCTGATTATTTTCAAAAACGAATTCATCCATCTTCAGTTTTTCCTCAGAAAACGGAGGGCATTCGGCAATATCATTCATCACAGTCTGAGCGATGATATTTTGGAATAACCAAACCAGACGCTTTTTGATTTCCACGCAGGCTTTCAACGCTGCCGCACCATTAATGTCGGACCCGCTAGAGGCCGCAGTCGGAGAGGTGTTGTGGTTTTTCTCTGTCGAAGTCGTCATGACCTTGACGTGCTCTGACGAAATTCCAAAGGCATGAGCAGTGATTTGTTGTGTTTTAGTATTGACCCCTTGGCCCATTTCCGTGGCACCCGTAGAAACCTGGACGGTGCCGTCTTTATGCACGTTCACCAAGGCATTTCCTTGATTCAAGAAACGCGCAGTAAAGGCGATACCAAATTTTGTTGCGGTGACCGAAAGGCCGCGAACTTTGCCATTGTTCAGTTTATTAAACGTCTCAATTTCCTGGCGGCGCTTAACATATTCGGAATCCTCTTTGATGCGGCTAAAAAGATCCGGCAAAGGATTGTGATCTAATTTTTGTCCATAGTGGGTGACGTTGTTGGTTTCTTTTCCATAGCAATTAAGCTGGCGAACATCGAATGCATCTAATTTTAGGTAAGCTGCGATGTCCTCAATAATGCTTTCAATGGTCATCGTACCTTGGGGGCCGCCGAAACCACGGAAAGCCGTGTTAGAATGGAAATTCGTGCGGCAGGCATAGCCCTCGATATGTGCATTCGGCAGGAAATAAGAGCCATCAATATGAAACATAGCGCGATCTAAAATAGAACTCGAAAGATCTGCGTAGGCACCGCCATCGGAATAAAGCTGGGCTTTTAAGCTCAGAATTTTTCCGTCCTTATCAAAGCCGACTTCGTAGAAATTTTTAAAGGGATGGCGTTTGCCCGTCATCACCATGTCGTCGTCTTTTGAAAGACAAAGTCGCGCTGGTCGATTGAGCTTTTGTGCCACCAAGGCCGCCATCGCTGCAAACGGTGCCGCCTGACTTTCTTTGCCGCCAAAGCCTCCACCCATACGTTTTACGATGCACACAACTTCATGCAGGCTCAAGCCCAAAGCTTCGGCCACCACGTGTTGCGTTTCACTGGGATGTTGTGAGCTGGAATGAATTTCGACTTGTCCATCTTCCATGGGATAAGCGATGCAAGCCTGAGACTCCATATAGAAATGTTCTTGGCCGCCGCACTCAAAAACGCCTTGCAAGCGGTGAGGAGCATTTTTTAAGGCTTCATCAGCCTGACCACAGACAAAAGGATTGGCTTTATAAAGGAAGCTCTTTTTCTCAATCGCTGCATCAATGCTCAGAATCGCGGGAGCGCTGTCGATTTCAAATTTTACCAGCGCCTTTGCGCGCAGAAGATCGTCCATCGATGTACCGACTAAAAGAACTGCTGGTTCATCATAGTAGCCGATTTTATCAAGCACTAAGATAGGCTGCTCGGGAACGATAGTTCCCCAATTATTATGGTGAAAATCCTTGGCCGTGTAAGCTGCTATAACACCCGTCGCTGCTAGTGCCGCGCGGGTATCGATATTTTTAAGAACACCGGCCGCAGCAGGAACGCCGATCGGTAAAACGTAAACTTCGTTTTGTGTCAGCGGGCGGTCGTCGATAAAGATACTGCCTCCGCTGACGTGGCCGCGAGAGGAATCATGTGGAATATTTTGGCCTATGGACATGTTTGCTCCGTTGACAGTTCAACATAACATTTGTGGAAAAGATTTTCCGTGACCTGAAGACGATATTCATCGGTGGCACGGAGATCAGAAATCGGCTTGATCTGTTGTTGCGCTTTTTTGCCCATCGTCTTGAATAAGGTTTCAGTGAATTGTTGCCCCACCAGGTCGGCTTCAATTTCAGGCAGACGAACCACGGTAGGTCCCACGCCACCCAAGGCGACTCGGGCTTCCAAGATATTGCCATTTTCGATACGCAGAGCTGCGGCAAACGTAACTGCGGAAATATCTAAATCTTTACGTAACGAAACCTTATAAAACTTTGTCTTCCATTCTTTGGAAAGACTTGGAATAAAAAGACCTGTGGCTATTTCATCGGGTTTAATATCGAAAGTTTTATATGCTTTATAGAAGGACGTAAGTGGAACAACACGCGTCCCTTGGGCGGACTGCAAATGAACTTCCGCATTAAGTGCCAAAAGACCCGGAAGGCTGTCGCCGATCGGGGAGCCATTCAAAACATTCCCCATCAAAGTGCCTTGGTTTTTGATTTGCGGTGAAGCAAATACGCGCATCAAGCGACTGATTTCCGGAAAGGATTGTTCAGAGAAGTTTTCAAAGTCAGTCAAAGTCGCTCTTGCGCCCACCCAAAGTCCTTGATCCATGGCCTTCAATCCCGCCAGCTCAGGAATTCGGTTTAGAACCAAGACCTGATCCAGAAAAGATTTTCCTTTATTGTGAAGGACCCCGAGGTCGGTGGCGCCCGCAACAATTCTTAATGAAGGATTTTGCGCTTTAAGTTTCAAGGCCTCAGAAAGCTCCACCGGAGCGAGAACTTTTTTGTTTTCTGATTCAATGACTATGGAGTTTTCTTTAACTTTCGCAAAGGCATTTTTGAAATTATCAGCGCAGTATCTTTCTGCCAGAGAAGTCCATTTTTTTAGATCAACGTGGGTTGCGGCGTTCAAGATCGGCTCGTAACCCGTGCAGCGACACAAATTTCCTGTGAGGTGATTGCGCGCCTTTTTCTCGGTGATCGGAGTGTTTTTTTGAGAGCAGTTTTCTGCCAATCCCGACAAAGCACACACCATTCCCGGTGTGCAATAGCCACATTGGCCGCCGTGGAAAGCGCGCATTTGGTCCTGCACATCGTTCAAAGCTTCTTCGTGAGCTAAGCCTTCCACTGTCACGATCGACGCCAGATCAAAAAGATAAACCGGTGCAATACAGGAATTTAAAGTTTGAAATTCAGACCAGCCATCACCATTCCAGCGCGCGACCAGTGAAGTGCAGGCGCCACAGTCGCCCTCGGCACAGACGACTTTTGTTCCAGGCAGGTTTGCATTTAAGCGAAGGTACTGGGCCAACGGAAGGAGTGAGTTTGTGCCGTGAACAGTGTGCTCTTGGCCATTGATAAGTAAACGGATTTCGTTGCGAATTGAGAGTGTCATGATCATCATTCTTTTTAGACGAGATTTCGCTGACTTGTCGAGGTAATTTAATGCCGCTTTTTTTCCGAAAGTGGTCAGTGGGATGAGTATGAATGTCACGCTGAGTCGGGCTTTAGGCGACTTATAGCCCGCATAAATCCCGATGGGTGAAAACACGATTGATAATCTGCGATAACTGTAGTTTCTTCCGTCTCTCGCTATGAGAGAGGATAAGTAGTGATCTCGGTCGAACAAGCTGAAAAATTAGTCCAAAAACAAAAAGCTGATTTACCGCCTCTTGTAACAAAAGAAGTTTTAAAATCAGACCGGGAATATCCTCCCTACAATCGGTCCACAATGGATGGCATCTGTGTGCAGTGGTCTGCTGTCGCTGAAGGAGTTCGAAAATTTAAGCTTCTGGGTGTGATTGGTGCGGGGAAACCTGCGTCCCAACTTGAAGACCCCGAGGCTGCATTCGAAATCATGACAGGCGCTGTTGTGCCGGACGGTTCGGATCTCGTAATTCCGTATGAGGAACTCACGATCGCAGATGGGTTTGCGGAAATTACTTCAGCGGCGACTTTTAAAAAATTCAGCAATATTCACTTAGTCGGAAGCGATTGCCCAGCAGATGCGGTCATTCTGCAAGAAGGCGCAATTTTAAATGGTCCTCGTTGGGGAATCGCGGCCTCCTTTGGATACTCCCAAATATCAACAGAACTCACAAAAAAAATTAAGATCATCTCAACCGGAGATGAAGTTGTTTCGATTGAATCCCAACCGGCTCCTCATCAAATCAGGGGTTCCAATGCGATCGCCATCAAAGCTTCGTTGGCCGCGGTTGGTTTCACCCAGGTTGATCATCAACATGTTGCGGATGATTTTGAGGTTTTAAAAAATCAATACACTCTCGATTCGAAAAATTATGACTGGCTTATCTACACCGGCGGTGTTTCCAAGGGCGCCTTTGATTTTCTTCCAGCTGTTTGGAACGAGTGTGGTGTAAGCTGTCATTTTCATGGCGTCGCTCAGCGGCCTGGGAAGCCTTTGTGGTTTGGATCCGATTCCGCGACCAATACGTTGGTAACGGGACTGCCGGGAAATCCGATTTCGGCCTTGGTCTGTTTACATAGATATTTTCTGCCAAATAAAACTCTTTTTGCGAAGCTTTCTAAGCCCTTTGCCTTTTCGCCGAAACTGACATTTTTTCTTCCGGTCAAAGTGACGAGTGCCAGTGATGGTACTTTATGGGCCGAGCCTTTGCCGCAACGAAACTCTGGGGAGTTCGTGGCATTGGCACAAAGTGATGGCTTCATGGAACTGTCCGCAGAACTGCAAAATTTTGACGAAGGCCAGGCTTTTCCGATCTATCTGTGGAGACCCTTTTTGTGAATCTGGTGGATAAGTACGGGCGCCGTATTCGAAAACTTCGTATTTCGCTGACAGATAAGTGCAATCTGCGCTGCCACTATTGCATGCCGCTGGATGCAACTTTTATTAACGAGCACAACTACCTCAGTGCCGCAGGCATCCTAGAAATTGCGCGCGAATTATTTGGCTTTGGCTTGGAAGAAATCCGTTTGACGGGTGGGGAACCCTTGCTTCGTAAAGGCTTTAATGACATCGCGCTAGGTTTAGCGGAAATTCCATTTCGAAAACGGGGGCTGACCACCAATGGGGTGATGCTCAGTAAACATCTTCCGTTATTAAAGGATGCCGAGTTCAATCATCTTAATATTAGCTTGGACAGTTTGCGCGAAGATCGGTTCCAGAAGATTTCACGTGGTAGAAATTTGAAAACTGTCATTGCCGCCATCGAGCAAGCCTCGTTGATGGGATTTCAGGTTAAAATAAATGCCGTCGCCATGAAAGGCATCAATGACGACGAGTTTTTTGATTTTGTTCAGTTCGCAAAAAACAATAACTGTGAAATTCGCTTTTTAGAATTGATGAAGATTGGTCATGCGCGCAGTTCCCAGGAACAGCAGTTTATTTCCGCTCAGGAAATTTTGACGATTCTTCAACAGCAAATGCGCTTGGAACCCATGGTAACAACGGCAGATTCCACCTCATTTAATTATTTGAACGAACACAAAGTAAAAATCGGTTTTATTGCTTCAGAGACCCAGGCTTTTTGTGGCAGCTGTTCTCGTTGGCGGCTTTCTGCAGAAGGAATTCTGCGTGGTTGCCTGTTTAAAGATGAAGGCATTGACTTAAAAGGTCAGAGTTCGGAACAAAGATTAAAGACCTACGCGGAAGTTCTGAAAATGAAACCCTACACGCGGCCTGAGTCTGTCGCTCATCAGATGAATTCTATCGGAGGATAATTTGTTAACCCATGTAGATGAAAACAATCAGCCCAGCATGGTTGATATTGCAGATAAAAGTGTCACGTGGAGATCCGCATCGGC
>JBJTMR010000036.1:0-7293 GCA_046070625.1 Bdellovibrio sp.
CTCTTTGCAAATTCCGTTAGTACTTCCGGCAAAATTCCCAAATCTTTTGGTGAATGGTTCTTCGGGTATTGCAGTTGGTATGGCGACAAATATTCCGCCACACAACTTGGGTGAAGTAATCGATGGTACAATCCATTTGATCAACAACCCTACTTGTCAGCTTGAAGACCTCATGGTTCACATCAAGGGACCTGACTTCCCGTCTTCAGGTGTTATCGCTGGTCGTGAAGGTATCTTGCAGGCTTATAAAAAAGGCCGCGGTATCATCTCACTAAAAGCAGTTGCTGAAATCGTTCCGAATAAAGACCGTGAAGACATCATCATCACGGAAATTCCATACCAAGTTAATAAAGCGAAGTTGATCGAAAGCATCGCGGACCTAGTTCGTGATAAAGCAATCGAAGGTATCTCTGATATCCGCGATGAATCTTCTCGTGAAGGTATGCGTATCGTAATCAATTTGAAGCGTGCTGAAAATGCTAGCGTCATCTTGAATCGCTTGTACAAATTTACTCAGATGCAAGTGTCTGTTGGTATCATCATGCTTGCGCTTGATGCGAAAAACCAACCAGTTGTATTTGATCTTAAAGGCATGCTTGAGGCCTTCGTTGATCACCGTCGTGACGTAGTTACAAAACGTTGTATCTTCGAACTTAAGAAAGCCCAAGATCGTGCACACATCTTGGAAGGCTTGAAAAAAGCTCTAGATCACATCGAAGAAGTTATCAAAACGATCCGTGCTTCTAAAGAAGCTCATGCGGCTCGTGAAGCTTTGATGTCCAAGTTTGAATTCTCTGAGCGCCAAGCGGTTGCTATTCTAGAAATGCGTTTGCAACGTTTGACTGGCTTAGAGCGCGATAAAATCATCGAAGAACTTGCAGAACTTCAAAAGCAAATCGATTGGTTGAAATTCGTTTTAGCTGACGTTCGCGAAATCTACAAAATCATCGTTGGTGAGCTTGAAGACATCAAAAAACGTTACGCAGATCCTCGTCGTACACAACTTCAAGGCAGCCTTGATGATATCGAAGACGAAGATTTGATTGCTGATGAAGACATGGTTGTGACTGTCACAAACACAGGTCTTATCAAACGCATGCCAACAGCTGAATACCGCGTACAAAAACGTGGCGGTAAAGGTTTGAAAGGCATGGAGACTAAAGAAGAAGACTACGTAACGGACTTGTTCTCTGCTTCAACGAAAACAATGCTTTTGGTCTTTACTGACAAAGGTAAAGTTTACTGGTGTAAAGTTCATAAGTTGCCACTTGGTTCTAGAACTTCAAAGGGTAAATCTTTAGCTAACGTAGTTCAGCTTGCTAGCGGTGAAAGCGTACGTGCGATCTTGCCAGTAGATGAGTTTAACGAAAGCAAGTACGTTGTTATGTTGACTGAAAAAGGTGTTATTAAAAAAACATCTTTGGATGCATTCTCGAACCCAAGAACTGCTGGTGTGATTGCATTAACGACAGATCTTAATGACGCAATTATCGCAGTAAAGATCTCAGACGGTCAGTCAGATGTCTTTATCGCTACTAAAGAAGGTATGTCGATTCGCTTTAATGAAAACGACGTCCGTGGAATGGGTCGTACAGCTCGTGGTGTGAAGGCTATCACTCTTGCAAAAGAGGACGTTGTCGTAGCAATGGAAGTTTTAGAGAAAAATACTGCTGACACGATTTTGATGGTTACATCAAAAGGTTATGGTAAACGCTCGGAAGTGGGTGAGTACCGTGTTCAATCTCGTGGTGGTGTCGGTATTATCACTCAGAAAACGACGGATAAAGTTGGTAACGTTGTTGGAACGAAGAAAGTTTCTGAGAAACATGAATTGATTCTTTCAACTGACAACGGACAAGTTATTCGTATGAAAATGACGGATATTTCTGTTCTTGGACGTAACACTCAGGGTGTCCGTCTAATTAACATTGATGAAAAAGATGAGACGGTAACAGGTCTTGCTGTTGTTGAAGATGATCATTCTGAAGAAGGTGCCGTACCGGCGGCTGCTCCTGAGGGAGTGACTCACTAAGATGACCAGATTAATTCTGGTTGTTTTAGTGCTAGCCCTCACCGCCTGCTCCACTCAGGAAGAGGGCGATTTTAAGACCGCACAAAAAAATATATCCCAGGGGAAATACAAAATTGCCCTGGGATATCTTGATCGAGTTGTAAAAAGAAATGCCCATACTGAATATCCTTTAGAAGCTGCTCGCGAAGCCGCGCGCATTTCCTTTTTTGAACTCAAGGATTTCGACAAGACGATTGAATATCATCGTTTCATAGTTTTACATTCTGATAGCGAAAAAGAACGTCTCGAGTCCCAAAAACAAATTGCTGAGATATATTTTAACAACCTACAGAACTATCAGGCATCCATTGTTGAATTTAGTAAGTTGCAGCAGATGCCTCATACAGATCTCGAAGCTGCTCAGTACCGAATGTCGGTAGCCAGAGCACAGTACTATATGAATAATTTCTTTCAGGCAGAATCAGAGATTGATTCCCTTTTAAGACTTAAATCTGACGACAATATTCGTTTCAGCGCGTTGATGCTGAAAGGAAATATTCTGGTAGCCAAAAAAGAATTTACGAAGGCTATTGATATCTTTAAAGGCCTTATCCAAAAGTATCCCCAACGATCCATGCAGGAAAACGTCGGCCTGACTTTGGCTGTTTGTTATGAAGAAAACGATAGTTTTAAAGAAGCCATTAAGGTTCTTGAGGACTACCGCGGTAAGTACAACCCTCCTGAATACATTGAACTTCGTATTAAACGTTTACAAGAACGTCTCAGAAATGCTCCGGGCGCGAAAGGCTTTAGGAAGTAATGAGAAAGTATATAATTTTTGCATCCATTGGCTTCGAACTTGTCGGCTTGATCATCGGATGTTTTTACTTAGGTGAGTTCTTGGATGCTAAATACCAAACGAAGGGCCTCATTTTTGTGGGCTTGAGTATGGCGAGCTTAGTTGGTTGGCTTGTGCGAGTTATCTGGCTTTTAAAGCGCATGCAGGATCAAGAAGAAAAAAACCCAGGTAAAGACGATAAGTAACTAAGATTTATGAAAAAAGTCCTCTGCTTCCAGGCGCTCATTTCCACGCTGGGAGTTCTTATTTTGGCCCGTTATGCTGCATCATCCCAGGCGATTTCGTTCCTGGTGGGATCTGGGCTTATCTTACTGAGCTTTTTTCTGCTTGGAACTGGCTGGATGCTTATCTTTCAGAAGAAATTGATTGCCCTAGCCGTCGGGATCATTGTATTTAAGTACGCGATTTTAGGGATTATTATCTTCACAATCGTGAAACGGCCTTGGTTTGATCCAATGTGGTTTGCGATGGGTGTTGCGAGTTTCGTACTCTCAGCAATTTATTACGCTGTAATTCAATCTCGAATCGAAGCGAAAAACGAAGGAAATGAAAATGTCATTTAACTGGACACAACTTATCCCTGGCGTTGGTCATCACTACGATCACGTTGCAACTCTTGCAATCGCAACTGCAGCAACAGTTGGTATTGGTGTAGCGGCCCGTGCCTCTTTGGGTAAAGGTGAAACGGCCGTATTGCCTGCTGATAAATTCTCTCTTCGCGGTATTATGGAGATGCTGACTGAAACGATGTCAGGCTTGGCGGAGATGGTTATTGGTGAACACGGTAAACATTACGTTCCGTTCTTCACATCAGTGTTTTTCTTCATCGTATTCAATAACTTGATCGGTATGATCCCAGGGATGACTCCTGCGACTGAAAACATCAATACGACATTTGGTTTCGGTATCTTGATGTTCTTGTTTTATAACTTCCAAGGTGTAAAAGAAAACGGTCCTGTTGCTTACTTGAAGCACTTTATGGGTCCTGTGATCTTCTTGGCTCCCTTGATGTTTGTAATCGAAATCGTTTCCCACTTGGTTCGTCCATTTTCATTGGGTCTTCGTCTTGCGAACGTAATGATGGGTGACCATACGGTACTATCTGTATTCTTGGATCTAGTACCAATCGGTGTACCAATTCCATTCTATGTAATGGGTTTGTTCGTATGCTTTGTTCAAGCTTTTGTATTTACTTTGCTTTCAATGGTTTACGTAGCATTCGCGATTGCACACGACCACTAAGAAGCAAATATTTAACCGTTCTCTAAAGGAGAAACACATGAAAAAAATGATCGTAACTATCGTTGCTTTGTTCGCATCTGTATCTGCATTCGCTCAAGAAGCTGCTGTTGCTGCTGCTCCAGTTGCAACTGGTTCTGACAAAGGCATGATCGCTATCGCTGCTGCATTGACTATCGCTATCGCGGTATTCGGTGGCGCTATGGCTCAAGGTAAAACTGCTGCTACAGCACTTGAAGGTATCGCTCGTAACCCAGCGGCTTCTGGTAAGCTTTTGATCCCAATGATCTTGGGTCTAGCTCTTATCGAGTCTCTAGTTATCTACGCTTTGATCATCGCTTTGAAACTTTCTTAGTTTGCTTACACTCCGACTTTGTCGGAGTAGCTATCGCAGCTTTGACTGCGGAAATAAGAAGATCAGAAATGATTTTAAAAAGGCTGGGTTTATCCCGGCCTTTTTTGTTTCGGCCAATCATAGCCTCAATCCTGCGAGCTGCGCGCAAAAATCCCCTCCTGGGATTTTAGTATTTTAAAGTACTTCATTTTTTCTATTTACCTTGCCCTTGGGACAACCTCGATAAATAACTCGAGGTTAGGATGAAGAACTGGCTTACCATTGGACAATTTGCGAAATCTATCGGTGTTTCAGCGAAAGCTTTGCGCCTTTATGAAGATATGGGTCTTTTGTGTTCCCATGTGCGTGGTGAAAATGGCTACCGATACTATGAGCAGTCGCAACTTGAAGTGGCTCGTCGCTTGAAAGAATTTAAAGATCTTGGTTTCACGCTGGTTGAAATCAAATCTCTTTTGGAATCAGATCAAGATCTAGATTCTAAAAAGTTATCAACGGCACTGCAATCGCGACTGAGTGTTATCTCGCAACAAGCAGAGCTTCTTCAGTCACAAAAAGAACAGATTGAAACAATCCTCTCCTCTTTGAAAAAGAAAAATGAGCCGCTGGCGGCCGAACAAAGGAGAGCGATTATGACTTATTATGGAAAAGTTTCGATTCTTATTACTGGATGTGATGGCCTAGAGAAAACCGCACAATTCATTCAAGAACACTACCGCAATGCGGGACAGGAGATTCCTATTCTGGCGTGGACCCCAGGAATCAAACTGCCTGAAGAAAAGCCTTACGTTTTGGTTTTGCCGGAAAAAGATCTATCCCATAATGATGTTTCAAACATTCATGCGGATGTGATTGTTGTGAAAAGTGTCAGCGTTCACTCCTCTGATGTTGAGGAGAAATATTTGCGTCTCTTCACGCAAGCAGGTCCTCATATCACAACAGTGATCAACGCGGATGATCGGGCCTCTGTCGCTCTTGCAAGCCAAGAGAAGATCCGCAAAGGACGTATCTTTTATTTCTCGAAAAATCGTGCGTTAGAACCACAACTTAAAAATATTGGTGGGGTTTTAAGTGATGGCGAAGACTTAGAAGTCTTTAAATTTAATCACAAATCAACGGTGCAATTGCAGATAAAGCGTATTCTTGCATTTGAAGACGAGATCGCGTTGTTGTCGTCATATGCGGCGGTGATGATCGTAGGACTTGAAAAAAATAATCTGACGAATTCCTTCGTGCAGATCAAAGAGAACACATAAAAGAAAAGGGCCGACGTTGATAGCGTCAGCCCTTTTAAATTATGCGATGTGTGACAAATATACTTGGCGGCCCACTTAGGGTGGGACACTGGCGTACCTTTAGAGGTACTTGTTTACAACGGCTTCAACGCGATCTTGGATGCGCTTCATGCCCGCCGCTGTTGTGGCTTCATAACGTACAACCAAGACAGGTTGTGTGTTTGAAGAGCGGCACAATGCCCAACCGTCTTCGAAGCTCAAACGGATACCGTCTGTGAAATCTACTTTATAGTCAGCGCCGTCTTTAACCGGGAAAGCTTCGATCATTTTTTCAACGATCAAAACTTTTTTCTCTTCAGTTGTGTCGATGCGGATTTCTGGAGTGTTGAATGATGGTGGTAAACCTTCCAGTAATTGTGGAATCGTTTTACCAGTTTTTACTAAGATCTCTACCAAACGAAGAGCTGCGTAAGGAGCATCGTCGTAACCGTAGTTGCGATCCGCAAAGAAGATATGACCAGACATCTCGCCACCGAAAGGTGCTTTTTCTACTTTGATTTTTTCTTTCACTAAAGAGTGACCAGTTTTCCACATGATTGGTTGGCCACCGTGCTTAGCGATATCGTGGTACATGCGATCAGAGCATTTTACGTCGCCGATAATTTTAGCACCTTGCTGAGTCGTCAGGATGTCACGTGCGATGATTGTCATCAACTCATCGCCATAAATCATGCGACCTGTGTGGTCCACTACACCGATACGGTCCGCATCACCGTCAAAACCGATACCGCAAACAGCACCTTCTTTTTTAACCTGAGCTGCAAGATCAACCAAGTTTTCTTCGACAGTTGGATCTGGGTGGTGATTTGGGAATGTTCCATCTGGTTGTTCAAACATGATTGTTGGAGTCAAACCAACTGCTTCGAACAAACCTTTAACAACAGAACCGCCGGCGCCGTTACCGCAATCCAAAACGATTTTGATATTTTTAAGTTGGCCGAATTCTTTTTTATAGCGCTCATAGTACATCGGTTTAATGTCGAAGTGTTCTACTGAACCTTGACCGTCGATGTATTGGCCTTTTTCGATGATCACGCGAAGTTTTTGAATCTCAGCACCGAAGATCGTCGATTTACCAACAGAGATTTTGAATCCATTGAATTCAGGCGGATTATGGGAACCTGTTACTTGAACAGCTCCATCAACACCTTTCACTTCAAATGTTGAGAAATAGCAAACTGGAGTTGTCACCAAACCAAGCTGGATAACTTTAGCGCCAGACTCTATAAGACCTTTAGTTAAGTTTGCAACGATCGCTGGGCAGCTTGTGCGCGCATCGTGACCGATGGCTACAGTTGGATTTGTGATGCCCTTGTTTTCTTTCATGTACACGACATACGCACGACCCAAAAGGTATGCGAAGTTATCGTCAAATTGGCCGTTATAAACGCCACGGATATCGTATTCTCTAAAAATCACTGGAACGTACATTTCTACCTCATCTATTCGGAATCACTTGAAATAATACTAACTCTTATTGCTGTCGAGCTAATTTTATGGACCATGTAATGGCATCAATCATGGAGCTTGCATTAGC
>JBJTMR010000037.1:0-18868 GCA_046070625.1 Bdellovibrio sp.
CGCGATGGCCGCGCCGCGCTGGGCCAGCAACTCGCGCAGCAGCGAGCGGTGGCAGCGGGCCTCGTTCTCGCAATAGCAGCCGACTGCGAAATTCGCGTGCTGCGACAGCGCCGCCAGCAGGTCGAGCGTGCGCGCCGCATCGGGCGCGGCCATCTCGGCCTTGTACCGGCGCACGAATGCGGCCCATTCCTTGTCGGACTGCGCAGCCAGGGCGGACTGCACGTTCTCGGCACTGGGCGCCAGGTTGGGATACCACACGTCGTACCAGTCGTCACTGGCAAAGCGGGCCTTGGGTACGCCGCGCGGCGGCCGTCGCACGGTGCCGATGCGCAGCCCTTCGTCGGGCCCGCGGGGCGTTCCGAGTCTCACGATGCGAATCGCCATGCAGCCTCCTTGCACGCGCCCGGTAGAATGCGAACCGTCGGAGCGTAGCGCAGTCTGGTAGCGCATCTGGTTTGGGACCAGAGGGTCGTAGGTTCGAATCCTATCGCCCCGACCATTTAGTTGTTTTTTATAAAGCCTTTTGATTCACGTCAAAAGGCTTTTTTCATTTCAGGAGTAATTATGCCTCAGTCTCAAGATCCCAAAAATGAAACTCCGGCAACCAACACTTCTGAACAGCTAACGGCTGAGGCGGAGCTTCTTGAAGAAACTTTTGGGTCAGCTGACACTCTTGAGGATTTTACGAAGAGTCTGATCGACAGCATGACTTCAAAACTCCATGCGAATATTGACGACATTTTTAAGCAAATTAAATAGCGCACTTTTGAAGAAGTGTGCGCCATCTATATTATTAAGCTTTGAATCGCTGGTGCTGACAACCTTTGCAATCAGGATTCTAACTACCCGGGCAGTGGAACCTACAAAGCGATGCTTGCAGATGGCGTTGTGGAACTATCAGATAGAAGTGCAACAATACTGCTTCCATATCCTAAGCCGCGAAGATGTGAAGGTATGCAATAAAATTTCATTCAAAAATAGGCAGTTTCGGCTCTTTAATCCACTGAAGCAGCCGTGTTGAAATAGGTATGAAGTAAGTAGCCGCTTTTCCGCATGGATGGTTGGAGATTGAGTACTCCACCCCAATAAATTTAATAATTCCGTCCTCATCCAAGATATAAGCGCTTCCGCCAGAGTCCCCGTGGCAAGCGCTCGGGCCGGAAGTAAGCATCTCACCCACACCAAGTCCGTTATACCCATTCAAGCGTCGCAGTGGCAAAGTCAGTGACGCCTTCGTTCCTTTCGACCCTTGATCCTCAGTCGCTCCAAAACCCACGTGAGTAAGATCTCTCCCCATCATACGACTGTCCGCTAAAGTCACGGGTGCTGGTTGAATCTGAAACACTTGTAAATCAACGTCATCCGCAAGCTCCAACATCGCAATATCGCTCATCGCGGCATCGGTCTGCGGGTAAATGTAGGCGCGCGCGGTGCGAATTTGCGGCACCACTAATGGCTTGGAGCTTTCGTTCGGAGAGTCTCCGATGTAAACCCATGTACTCTTCTGAAATTCCTCAAGCGAAACTTTAAAAGCCTTAGCCCCGGAACGAAGGCAATGCGCAGCGGTCAGAACCAAGCGAGGTCCGATCAATGTTCCACTGCAGTATATTTCACCTGTGGGTTGCGTCTCATTTTGCTTAAACACCAGAGCCACCGACTGGCGATAGGACCCATCCGTGAGCGTGCGTCCTCCGACAATAGCTAAGGAGCATTCACACATCAAAAACAAGAACCCAAGAAGTAACTTTTGCATAAGGATCTTCTACGAACATTTTGACGATCTGCCAATTCGTATTAGTTAACTCATTAAAATGAAAACCACCTGAAAAAACTACAGCCCATGCCATCATCGTCTTATTTTCGATGAAGTCTGCGTCAGACTCAAATATGACCATCCCATGTTCAGAATTCTCTCTTTTTTCGCCGCCCTGACCGCTCTCTTTCTGACGTCCTGCCAAGGGCGTTCGACGACTCCAGTCATTGAGCAAACTGGTCGTGAAGCCATTATCGGCGGCAGCCTTGCACAAGCCGGAGAATTTCCATTCGCCGTCAATATCTGGGCAAACGATCCTACTGAAAATTATGTCGCGCATCTTTGCGGTGGTAGCTTGGTGGCCTCTAAATGGGTGCTCACTGCAGCCCATTGTGTTTTTGAAGATGTATCTGAAACTCAAAAAAGAGTGGTTTCGCCAAGTAAGTTGTTAATTTATATTGGGGGAATTCAGCAATCAGGGCAAGATGGCCGATCTGTCAAAATCAAATCAGTTCAAGTCCATCCTGATTTTAGTTGGCCTAATACTGACATCGCTCTCATTGAACTTTCAGAAACCGTGACAGATATCACCCCGATTGCGCTGAACGATGTCGATCTTAGCGAATCCACCGAAACTGTGAATGTCATTGGCTGGGGACTCACTGAAAACGACGGCAAAACGGACAGCTCTTTCCTAAAAAAGCTTTCGGCGCCCCTTTTACCAATCAGCTTGTGTTCGCAAGATGAATTTCCCCGAGCTCGCGGTTATAATCTAGGACCTGAAACCCTTTGCATCCAGACCTACCAACACCAACAGGCTTCTTGTCCTGGTGACAGTGGTGGTCCACTATTTTTTAAACGCAATAATCAATACACCCAAGTCGGTGTTGTGAGCTGGGGGTCTGCGTGCTCTGGATCTCGCTCAAAGGGATCCTCTGCGGTTGGTTATGCCTCTGTCTCCCATGCCTTTCCATGGATTCAAAAGATCATTCAGAGTGAAAGATAGTTCCACTCTGAATGATTTTGTTAGTGTCAAAGCTCTAAACTTTTCTGAATTTATAAATGATTACTCACGTGCAGTATATTATGACTCTTCATCTGCAACACCTCCTGCCAAATATCGAATTTCTTATTGCCAAATATTTGATAGAAACACACACTCCCCACGAATGTTTTAGCAACACGAAAATACTTCGGAGGATATTTAGATGAAAAAGCTTCTTTCTTTGGCACTCATTTCCAGCGCGCTGATGATTCAATCAGCACACGCGGCACCACTTTATTTGGGTGTACATTACCAATGGGGCAAAGAACTTGCACCTTATGAGTTCGACAACAACTCTGATCCTGCAAATGGATTCGGTATCTTGGGCGGTTACAAATTCAATGACCACTGGTCAGCTGAGATCAACTTTGATCATTTCAAATTTGCAGACAGCGAGTTGACTCATAACTTGACGTCTATCGCGGGTGTTTATCGCTACAAAACAGGTTTTATCGTTCCATTTGCACGCGTAGGTCTTGGCGTTGGTGAAAACTCTTTCGATGCTGATGGCATTCCAACCAAAAGAACTTTCGCTGGCCACGTCGGCGGCGGGGCTGAGTTTAACTTTAAACCAGTCACTGTATACGCGGGCGCACGTCTGAATTACTTGGGTGACACTGCTGCGTTCAAGGATGCAAGTTCTGTGAACCTTATGGTTGGCTTGATCATCCCTACGTTCGGTGCTGGCAACGATAAAACTGTGGAAAAAATCACTGAAACAGTAACTAAAGCAACAGAGTCCGTTGTTGCTGCCGTTAAAGATACTGATGGCGATGGCATTTCTGATGACCAAGACAAATGCCCGAATACAGCAGCAGGTATAAAAGTGAACTCTTACGGCTGCGCTGATAAAGAAAAAGCCGTTGTAAAAATCAACATTGAGTTCTTGGCTGGCAAAACAGATGTTCAATCTAAATATGAATCCGAAATTGAAAAATTGGCTGTTTTCATGAAAGAACACCTTGAAACAAAAGTTGAAATCTCCGGTCACACTGATAAATCAGGCAATGCAAAAGTAAACACAACTCTTTCCCAAAAACGTGCGGAATCTGTCGCAAATGTTCTTGTGAAAAAGTTTGGCGTTTCTCAAAGCAGAATTAAAGCAAAAGGTTACGGTTCAAGCCGTCCGATCACTGATAACGGCACAGCGGCTGGTCGCGAAGCGAACCGTCGTGTAGAAGCAGAAATTTCGATATAGTCGAAAAAAAGCCGCCTTCGTTGGCGGCTTTTTTTTTACAATAAGAATTCATGTATCATTTTTAAAACGACGTCCGGCTTTTCCCGATGCGGGATATGTCCACATTGGGGAATAATCTCCTTACGCACCAAACCTCCTGCCAGTCGCGCCAAGGTCTCTGGAAAATCGACAGAGCCATACTCATCTCGGTCTCCATGAATTACTAACAGAGGGCATTTCACTGACGACAGGTCTTTCGCAAGACTCCAATTCGCAAATGATTCAGACAACCATACTTTTATCCAAGCATCCAAAACCCATTGCGTTTTATCACCATGATATTTTTCAAGCTTGGCAAAAACCGCGGGCTTTTTAAAGCTTCCTTCCGCCTGCATAATTCCTTGCCGCGTTCTTTCCTCAACGAAGGCTTGGGCTGATTCAGAAATAATAGCTTCGCACTGTTCACCCAAATACTTGCCACACATAATGGCCATGCCCCCGCCAACACTATGACCAAACAGCACGATTTTATCTATCTGCAACTGTTTCAAAATATTGGGAAGATACTGTTGCGCTTCTTCAGCGATAAAGTCTGTCGAGGGCAGCTCTATTCGTGCAGATGATTTTCCAAAACCAAGGCGATCATAGGCAATGACTTGCCTTCCTGTTTTCTGAACAAGCTGTTGGGGAAAATCGCGCCACATTGCCACACATCCTAAAGACTCATGCAAAAGGACGATAGGGCTACCTTTTTGAACGGCAGGCGTCCAACTCTCGAAATAGATTTTACCTTCCGGAATATCTAAAATGCCCGATGAGTGTTTCATAGAGGCATTATACTGCCCGATATCGTTTACTCAATGTCTAACTGAGCCAATATCCGGGGCTTCTGTTCATCTAAGACTCTCTGTAACATTTTCGACAACGATCCGTATTGATTCCCTGGTAAATTTATAGCAGCACTCATAATAATCTCTGCCATGGGGATTAGTTTCGGCCTTGGCTGACCGCCGATTTTTTCACACTCAATTGCCGGGGATATCACGGAGTGCTTTCTGCAGACCGTCGGTCGGTTTTCATAATTGCGGCAAGCATTATCGGTGCCCAGAAATACACAACGATTACTACCGACAACTCCTTGTGCCCATCTGGAGTCTAAACGGTCACGCAAAGAAAGGCTTCGCAGTTGTGAATAATCTATTTCAATACCGGACTCTAAAGACTTGGCCAAAACCATCGCATCATCAAGAGTGATCTCCACTTCTAAATGGCAACAAGCTCCACACCCACGCTGGCAGCTGGTTTTTATATGAGAACTGAGCTGTTCCTGCTCCTCAATAAGCGCGTAGACTTTCTGACCTCGCTCAACTCCGGCGGGAAGCTCCGCTAGAATTCCCAAGTAGTGCTTAAGAAGACGGTCCACCTCATTCTCAAGGCTGATCAACTCCTGGCAAGAAAGAATGTCTTTATATTGTTTCAAGATAGATTTTAGCTGCGGTGTCATTATCATGTTATTCACCGTAGCACGTTCGCCAACCCAGTAAGTGTAATTTATCTATTAACAAATGTTAATTAGACCTTCGTCATAACTTAGAAGAATAACTTCCGACTGTGTAAGATAAAAGGCTTTCCGAAAAGGAGCTGGAGACCGAGTGGAACTATATTTATAGTTTTGGTATGGATATCCGAATAGGCATTTCTGGATGGGTCTACCCGGCTTGGCGCGGATTCTTTTATCCGAAAGACCTTCCACAAAAGAAAGAACTCTTCTACGCCAGTCGGCAGTTAAACTCTATTGAAATCAATGGATCATTTTACTCTTATCAAAAACCATCGACCTATCAGCATTGGTACTCCCAAACACCCGAAAATTTTATTTTCGCATTGAAAGGCCCCCAATACATCACACACATTTTGCGACTCAAGAATCCCAAACAACCTCTCGCAAACTTTTTCGCTTCTGGAGTTCTATATCTTAAAGAAAAACTTGGCCCCATCTTATGGCAACTTCCACCGAATTTTCTTTGTGACCTCGAACGACTCGAAGCTTTTTTTAAAATCCTTCCAAGAAAATTTTCTTCCGCAGCAACCTTAGCTAAAACATCCGACCGCTATATGAAAGATTATGGCCAAGAATTTCTACAAGATCACCGCCGCCTACGCCATTGCTTAGAAGTCCGGCATCACAGCTTTGAAAACCCCGATTTCATTGATCTGCTTCGGAAGTACGAAATTGCGTTGGTCTTTGCCGACACGGCAGGAAAGTGGCCGTACATGGAGGATATCACTTCTGACTTCATCTACCTTCGCCTCCATGGAGACGAAGAGCTTTATACCAGTGGCTACGACGATGCCACATTGCTATGGTGGGCAGACCGAATTGGTATTTGGGCTCAGAAAAAACAGCCGAACAATGCTCTCACGATCAGTTTAGATTCACCTTCGATAAGAACTGATAATATTTTCGTCTATTTTGACAATGATCTAAAAATAAAAGCCCCTGCAGACGCTCAAACATTGATGACCTTTCTTCAAATAAAATCAGGTTGACCGCAAGCTCCTGACATTGGACAAGTAAACAATCTTTTGACCTCGCACTAAGGAGAAACATTTGCAAAAAAGTATGGTTGGCCGTTTGATCGTATCTTGGGCTACGGTATTATTTTTTGTTCTATTTCTGTCACGCTGGTTGGTAGATCTCAGCTCCCCGGTTTTATTAACTGGATTATTTGTCTGGCTTTTCGGCGTTATCCTTTGGTCAGCATTTGGTGTAGTTCACGAAGCCGAAGAGCTTGCAAGTATTCTAGGTGAGCCGCGGGGAACTTTAGTTTTAACTCTTTCAATTGTTATTATTGAGGTCGCCCTTGTAGCTGCCGTTATGCTGGGAGCAAAAGAAGCGCCGACCCTCGGGCGTGATACTATGTTCGCTGTCTTAATGATCGTCCTGAACGGCGTCGTCGGCTTAGGTCTCTTCATTGGCGGTCTTAAGCACACAGAGCAGTCTTACAACCTTCAAGGTGCAGCTTCTTACCTTGCTGTTCTTATTCCTTTGTCGTCCATCGCTTTGATTCTTCCAAATTTCACAACCTCATCTACAGGTGGAACCTTAACTCCTCTGCAAGCAGGAGCCTTCTCTGTCTTTACGGTTGTTCTATACGTCGTCTTTCTTCTCACCCAAACAGGTCGCCATCGTTCATTTTATGTGCATAGTATAGAAGACACGGGATCCGCGGCTCCAGTAAATACGAATTTCCAACAAGGCAACAAATCTGTCGGGTTTCACGTTACTCTGTTGCTCGCAAACATTTTACCCATCGTTCTTTTGTCGAAGGGTCTTGCGAAGATCTTGGATTATGGTATCGGGTCCTTGGGGCTTCCAGCAGCTCTGGGTGGGGTCGTCATTGCTGCGATCGTCTTTGCACCAGAAGGGATCAGCGCTATTCGTGCCGTTGCAAAAAATGATTTACAGCGCGCTATTAATCTTTGCCTCGGAGCTGCGACTTCCACCGTTGGCTTAACGGTTCCCGTAGTGCTCGCAATCGGCATTGCCACAGGGCAAACTGTTATATTAGGCCTGAGGCCTACCGAAATGACGATGCTAGGAATAACTCTTGTTCTTAGTACACTTACGTTTTCAAACAGAAGAACGACTCTGCTGGAAGGAGCCGTTCATATGATTGTCTTCTTAGTATACTTAGTCTTGATTTTTAATCCTTAATGAGCAACGGGTGCAAAGTTATACCCCGCCATTGCATCAATTTTAACTGCGCAAATAAAATCATTTTCGGAAATACCACCACGGCCTTGATCAGCGGAATGCGTACTCAACATAACTACGCATCGATTGAATGAGGTCAACAAATCAGGATGATGGTTTTCTGCATGAACGATATAGGCAATTGCATTCACAAAAGCCATCGTTTCGTAATAGTCTCGAAAATTAAATGTTTTAACCAAACGGTTGTCGTCCAGAGTCCAACCTTTTAAAGTCGTAAGATACTCATGAAGCTCTCCCTCGGAAAGAGTCTTATCACTTTGCTGACTTCTCTTTTTCAAAAGATCCATGGCGTTGATCATTCTCGCCCTCCTCGTCAATTCCCATTGTACTTAGATCATGATCCTCAGATAATATTTTTTATCCCAATGTGTTTTTAGACAATAAGGAGCCACCATGGCGATTTCCATACATCTGGTCTATCCGATGTTCGCAATGTTTCTGCTAACGGTTATAACCCTCATAAAAATGTTTATCGCTCGTCGCAATGCCCTAACCGCAGGAAATATAAAGCTTAGCTACTTTAAAACGTTTACTGGCGGGGACCAGCCAGAAGAAGTCCTTAAAACAGGGCGGCATTTTACAAATCTTTTTGAAGCGCCCGTCCTCTTTTATATCGTCTGCATTTTGGGAATGATAATTCCTCTTTCGGATTCGTATTTTGTGCTTCTTGCATGGCTTTATGTTGCAGCTCGTTGCCTGCATGCATTTATACATATGGGAAACAATAAGGTGATGCCACGCCTGAAAGCTTATGCTCTTAGTTGGCTTATTTTAGCTATAATGTGGGTTTGTATTTTTATTAAAGCTATTTCAATCAGTAATGCGACATAAGGAACAGAACATCTATGAAAACAAATCTTGCTCCCCAAGCCCCTAAACACCCGCAGAAGTTCAAAAACCATGGCGACCTTCGCGTCGATGACTACTTTTGGATGCGCGATCGCAAGCATCCAGACACCATGCCCTATCTTCATGCGGAAAATAGATACTTCCAATCCTACATGAAACCTTTAACGACTTTGAAAAATAAGCTGTTTAAAGAAATGAAATCACGTATCAAAGAAAATGATTCAACAGTCCCCGCACGCGAAGGAAGCTTCCTTTATTCAAGTAAGTTCAGAAAAGGCAAGCAATACGCTATGTATGTTCGCAAGCCGATTAAGGGTGGCGTGGAAAAAACTTATTTCGATGGGAACGTCATCGCAAAAGGCAAAAAGTACTTCATGCTGAATTCTTTAGAAGTTTCTCCCAACGAAAATCTGTTGGCCTATGCTGTCGACTTTGATGGCTCTGAACGCTACAGCATCCACTTCAAGGATCTCAACACTGGCAAAAAACTAACTGACAAAATCGACAACACCTATGGCTCCTGCGAGTGGGCTCATGACAATAAAACTCTTTTCTATATTGTCCTCGACGCAAATCTTAGACCCTACAGAGTCTACCGACATACCTTAGGTACAAACCCAAAGAATGACACACTGGTGTACGAGGAAAAAGATTCCCAACACTTCGTTCATTTGTATCGTTCACAATCTCAAGATTTCATCTATATTCTGACCGCCGGAAAAATTACTTCAGAGGTGTGGTACCTGTCTGCCAATGATCCTCATGGAGATTTTAAATGCGTAGAGAAACGCAAGGAAGGAATTGAATACCAAGTCTTCGATCGTAACAATGAATTTTGGATTCGTACGAACTATAAGGCAAAGAACTTTCAAATTATGAAAACACCAGTGAACAAGCCCAGTCGCAAGGACTGGAAAACCGTCGTCGCCGGCTCCGATAAGGTGATGCGCACTGGATTGACATTGTTCGCGGACTTCTTAGCTATTTCTGAACGAGAAAATGGCCTGCCTCAAATCCGCATTTGCGATCTTAATAAAAACAAGAATCATCTCATTTCCTTTGACGATGAGGCCTATGATGTCAACATTGGCGGTGGTAATCGCGAATACAAAACCAACATTCTTCGTATCAACTATTCTTCGCCTATCATGCCAGACTCTGTGATCGACTATAATGTCATTACACGAAAATCAAAGACGCTGAAAATCAAAGAGGTCCAAGGTCATAAGAAATCGAACTACATCTGCAAACGGATCTTTGTAAAGTCCCATGACGGCGTCAAAGTTCCCATGACTCTCGTATATCACAAAGGATTTAAACCCAACGGCAAAGCACCAGGCTATCTTTACGGGTATGGTTCTTATGGAGCAAATATTCCTGATGCCTTCCCGGGTCGTCGTGACGTCTTCCGTTTGATCGACCGCGGATTTGTTTATGCTCTGGCACACCCGCGCGGTGGCGGAGAAATGGGTCGCTCGTGGTATGAAGACGGCAAGTTTTTGAAAAAGAAAAATACCTTCAAAGACTTTATCGCCTGTGGTGAGTATCTCATTAAGAACAAGTATGTCGCGAGCAACAAGCTTGCCGCGTGCGGAGGAAGTGCTGGCGGAATGCTCATGGGGGCTTGTATTAATATGAAGCCAGAGCTATTCACAGCCGTTGCAGCCCACGTCCCTTTCGTCGATGTTATTAACACGATGTTTGATAAAGATTTACCTCTGACTCAGATCGAATATAAAGAGTGGGGAAATCCAGCCGACAAAAAATACTATACCTATATGAAAAGTTACTCCCCTTACGACAACGTGTCTAAGCAGAACTATCCACACCTTTTTGTGACCTGCGGCCTGAATGACCCCCGCGTTACTTACTGGGAACCAGCTAAATGGGTAGCGAAGCTTCGTGATAGCAAGACTAATGATAACGCTCTTATCTTCAAAACGAATATGGGCGCTGGACATTTTGGTGTCTCTGGTCGTTTTGATCACCTTTGGGAACAAGCGGAAGAATACGCTTTTATATTAAAAGTATTCGGTCTTGCTAAGCAATAGAACTCATAGAAAAGGACTAGATCTAAGCGATGAACAATTGGTTTTCATCTCTTAGATCAAGGTATGAATATTTCCGAATGTCTTGCGCTCCAGTAATCCATAAGAAATATTTGTAGGGGTCTGTTAAAAACCTCATTCAAGGAGAAATTAAAAATGAGAACTATTTTCGCAGCTCTAGTCCTAGTATTCGCATCCGTAGCCGGAGCAGCCGACGTCTATAAAATCGATGCTCAAGCAAGCTCAGTTGCATGGAAAGGCATCAAAAAAACTGGTTCCTCCCACCATGGTCTTATCGCTGTGAAAGATGGAGAAATCCAGGTTGATAAAAAAGGTACAGTTACTGGTGGCCAAATCAACATCGACATGGCGAAGATTTCAAATGAAGACCTTAAAGACAACCCAGAATACCAAAAGAAACTCGTGGGCCACTTGTCTAACGATGATTTCTTCAACGTTACCAAGTTTCCAACGTCTTCTTTTAAACTAACAAGTCTGACTCCAAAGTCCAAAGATGAAGTCCTTGTTAAAGGCGAACTAACAATGATTGGCAAAACCAATCCTATTGAGTTCCCGGCAAAGATTACAACTGATAAAGGCGTTATGACTGGCGAAGCGGTAGTTAAAGTGGACCGCACAAAATGGGGCCTTAAATATGGCTCTGGTAACATCTTTAAAGAGCTTACAGCTGATAAAATCATCAATGACGAGTTTGAGTTGACGCTGAAACTAGTGGCTAAAAAGTAGACACTTCAAGAAAGGACATAGAGCAACTATGTCCTTTCTTTTTACAAACAATTTAAAATTTACAATTAAGTACTCTTAATCCTTAAATCCCTATTTTTAGTGATAAATATTTGGGATGAAAAAAATCTTACTAACTCTTGTAGCCACCCTCTTTGCCAATACGCTTTGGGCAAAAACTGTCTCGGACTCTTTAGTTAAGAATCTTTCTTGCGATAATATTTCCGCCTCCGAGATCTATAGCAAAATGGATACAACTCAATTCTCGTCAGAATATCATTTACCCATCACCAACTGGAAGTTTGATGGTGGACTCTACGATCTCGCTAACTGTTGGGCGATGTCCCGCACTCAACGTCTATTTTTCTATCTCAATCGCTGGAGATCAATGGTAGACGCGCAACCGACATATCAGACACGCAAAGGCATTCTGGATATGATCCGGGGGGCAGTTCCATATACTCAAAATAAAGAAAAATGGATTTTAGACAGTCCATTAAGTCGCCTTTATGTATTTGGTGCAGCAGAGTCTGCCTTCGACAAAAAATCAGGACTCTTCGCTGGTCTCTTCAATGGAATCAAGCAGTCGTTTCCCAACAATAGAACTGAAATAAGAAATTTCCACAGCGAAATCGAACACTATCAGAAAGCTCGTTTTGGCAAATTTTTGAAGAACATTAAATACGTCATCGGAACTGGCGCTCGGAGCGAAAAAAGAAATCGCAACACAAGAGATACCCTTATTCAGACCCTCGAGCAAAATCGTCTTCCGATGGTTGTCCTACGAACAGTCCGCACTACGCAGCACATTGTGCTGGTAAAGCGCTTTGAGGTTCGAAGCAACGGAGATATTGAGTTCTTTGTCTATGACTCAAATCTTCCAGAAAAGGATCAGCAACTTACATATAAACAATCTGATCAAAACTTTTATGCACCTATAGTTGCTGCAGAATTCACAGCTCCACAACATGCAGAAAAGGCTCTTGGAGTTTACATCGTGGACCAAGAAGAGCACGGGCCAATAGAAGATGCCCTCGTAGCTCATTATACAGCCCTCTGTCGTATTTATTAATACTTCGTTATCTTAAGTCTTGCGTCTCCTTAAAGTTCTCAAACAGAACACATGATTAGCTACAAACTGTAGCAGTTTCTCAATGCAAAAAATTGACGAAAAATATTTCAGGTGGATACTGAGAGCGAACAAAAAGGAGACTCACTATGAAAAAGCTTATCATCACCGTTTTATTGTGTACCGGTGTGATCGCCAACGCCGCCGATCAATCATCTACATCGAGTACTCTTCAGTTTGGCCGTGAAGCCACAGAAGGGGCTCCTCGTGGAGTTCTTCCATTTATTGGAGCCGGTGGTGGTTACACAGGTTATGACACCAACGTGCAGGATGTAGAAGGCACACCAGCTACTATCAAGCTCATTGGCTCATGGTATCTAGAAAGTCCTTGGGTATTTGATTTAGGTTATGGTGTGAACAACCAACAATTCACCCATAAATCTGCAATCGATACATCCAGTTCCGAGGGGGCTCTTGAGCTTGCAGCGAGAATTCGCACCCCCAATCGTTGGCAGTTTGGCGTCATCGGCAATCACTTCTTTGATCAAGGTAAAAACTATGCCGCTGAACAAGCCGATGCACAGTTTGCCGGATTGCAATTGCTAAAAGAGTTCAATATGTCACCAGCTTGGCTTGCCCGCGTTGGTGGCCGCGCGATGAGTGAAACCAACAACACCGGAAATGTCGTCATGATGTATCTCGTGGATTTACAAATTGGCTGGAATCCTACAGCCTACAGAACTTCGGTAAAATCAGTTGCGGCAGAACAGCCGGCCATGACTGATGAAGACCTCGTAGCAGAGGAAGAAGTCGTAGCCCCAGCTCGTCCAGTCGTTCAGCAAAAACCCGCCCCTATCCTCACTGATGTAGCGATGGGAAGCCTCATCTCAGGAGAGCAATCCATTAACTTCTCAACATCTCGCTATGCGCTTAGCAATCAGGACAAAAACAAACTGGCTCAAGTGGCGAAAGCACTCGAGGACAACAAGGACCTCTACGAACGCGTGGAAGTTCGTGGATATACTGACCCATCTGGAAAAGCGGCTACGAACAATCGTCTTGCGCAAAGAAGAGCCCAAACGGTTGCAGACCTCTTACAACGAAATGGTCTTGATTCATCAAAAGTAGTTGCTGTGGGCAGAGGGTCCGAAGAGTCCACTGGTGACATGAAAGCTGATCGCAGAGCTGAGTTGGTATTTATTGGAGTTAAAGATGAAGAGGCTTTGAAAAAAGCGCTCTCTTCAATTCGTTAGTTCACTGAAAAAAAGCGCAGGGGAACCTGCGCTTTTTTCTATTCGTAAAGATTTCTCCATCTCACTATAAAGTCCGAGCTGCTTGTTCCATTAATACTTCGATCTTTACCTAAGAACTGAACTTTACCATTAAATTCTCGAGTAAGAGCCTGGGCTTCTACTATATTGCGCGGTATACGAGCGCCCATGGCTTTCAATGATGAAATTGGAATCTGATACTTACGAATTACTACGCATGATGGTTGAGTTTGATCGGGACCATTCTCACAGCCCTCTCCCCCACGCCAATCAAAGAGCCTGAACGTCACTTCGACCTTTTCAGACTGCGCTGTAAACTTCCAACTTTGACCCACATGCTCATACGAATCAGGAATCTTCTTGAACCCAAAGTTCCATGGCATCTGATCTTGCTTATAGGAATCAAAAAACTCAGGGCTATGTTCAATCACAAAGGTTCTCAATACGACAGCAGAAGCTTCAAAGCCATAAGCCGCCCCGAAGGCGCAGTGGCTTCCATAGTTCATATTTAAAACCCCAACGTTAGCCGCCTTACCATAGTACTCGTCGTGCTCCATTACTTGACCATTGAGCTGATTATTCACAACGACATCATCCTTGGATGCCCATACGAAAAGAGGCGTCTGCACTTTGTTTTTCAAATTCCAAAAATTATTGTTTTTAAAAAAGTTCGTGGTCGTACTTGCAATTCCTCTGCGTTGCAAAGAAGTAGAGGCAAGATCACCGATGAATTCCGGCATACCATTTTTTTTCGGAAACTTATCATCTGAAAGCATATCTGGAACATCGGTTAAATAACCTCGAGCGTTTACAAACTGCTTTCTAGCCATTCTATTGAAGATAGTCCCTACGAACTTACTGTCAAATAGATGCTCTAATGTTGGACGGAGGCTGATCACCGGACAAATTGCGGCCACGGAATTGTATACCTTCTTACCGTCATCCATCGGGTAGAGGTCATTATAGGAAGCTCCAAAAACGGCCGCATTGCCGCCAAGGCTCATACCCATTAAATGCATACTCGAGATGCGATCTTTATGTTCCCACTTCTCTTTGAGCCATTTGCCAGCTTGCAAAGCCTCGAATCCTTCTGCCCAACCACCGAGCGAAAGCGATGAGTTCGTATATAAATAATCAAAACCTGTCTGATTTGCTAAGATGACAAGGTTGAACGGAGCTTGGTCAAATAAATGCATCACATAATTACGCGTCGATGGTGTTTGGGTCGCAGAACAAAACACTCCACATTTCATAACTACCAAAGGACGAGGCCTAGAATCCTGTTTCAAGGCTACCAGAGCCGGAACCTTTGTACCGTTAGAAAGCGGAATAAAAATCTTACTTACCTGAGGATGCTGAAGAAAAGGGTACTCATACAAACCGAACTTCGCCAGTGCTCGAGTACCCTTCAACGAATAGCGAGACAAGGATTTTTGGCAGCGACCAAAATACTCCTTTAAGATCTTGAAATACTCGTCGGTAGTTCTTTTCTTGGAAAGCACCTCGTCCTCAAAAACCTGAGGTTCACAGCTTGGAGGAACATCACTATTGTTCCCACCCGTAGGCACCTCTCTCATCAGATCTACCACACTGTGAGACTCTGGCTCTAGGGCCTTAGAAACTTCAGAAATAAACTGAGCTTCAGTTTCAGAGTTTGCGATAACCTGAAATTGCGCAAACGATTCTGAAGAAATTATAAGAATAGATATCAAAATGTTGAATCTCAACGCTGCCATTGCACACCTCACGAACTACAAAAATCTTATCGGAGGTGAAAAAATGGGGTTTAGTAGGAAATTGCTTTGTCTACTTGATTGACATAATCTCGATGATTCTAGACGGAAAGGTCCTCTGGGCGTAAAAGATGCCGAACTTTTCTCTGTCATTTATATCAAAATAAGACAGAGAAAATTCGACTACTTTTTCTCTTACGCAATTTTTTTAATCTGAGAGAGCTTATCTTTTAAAACTGAATTTTCGTGCTTCAGGGCGTTTACTTCTGAGGCCAATTGATTCACTTTGCGTTTCAAAAACTCGGCTTCTTGATTTCCAGCTGAAGTCGGCTCATCTGCTTCGCCAACAATATTGGGCTTAGCATCCTTCTTAACGCCATCGAAAGAAAGCACTGAGTAAGATGTCACGCTAAGAATTTCTTCTATATTTTCTGGAATATGAAGTTCAGGATCTACTTTTTCTAAACGAAGAATCCCTTGTCCAACGTAGCCGCGAACCTCGGAAAGCATCTTCGAAATGCAAGTTCCTTTCTCTGCAGCAGTCGGATTCGCTTCGGCCATAAGATCGGTAATTTTACGTTTAGAAATCGGAGGCAAACAGCTCAATAGCTGATCTACCTGCTCCTGGGGGTTGCCATGTAAGGCGTACGCCAAGGTCGTTGGATGAACGCGAGTGAAGATCTCAACTAGATACTGGCCTTCCCAACTATAAACCCTCGTGATCGTTAAAATGCGTTTACGAAGGGCTTCTTCCCACACGGGGCTTTCCCCGGCGATTAAAGCTAAAAACTGTTCTCTCTTCGTTGTCGGAGATGTCTCCAACAATTGTAGAAGCTGAAAGAACCCACCCTTTTTTTTATATCTGTCTAACATACCCATAGCATTTTTATCGGAAGCGACTTTCAGGACTAAAGGACTAATCTTAAGAAAATCGAACAAACAGAGTAAGAAAAATTCCTCGTCTTCCTATTGTCTAAAAGAAATGCAAAATTCGAAATATTAAAATCTCTATTCTCTATTTGAATCGCTTCAATGAGTTAAATTGAGACTTCGTGGAGTTGGCTTTACATCGAACGCTATTGAGGAATTGGGAAGAAAAACAGATTTCCGCAGTACAAAAACAAAAAAGACTCCACTCGGAGTCTTTTTTGTTTTTCACAAGGTTCCCGCCAGTAAAACTGTGACTGAATCTGCCTTTATTTTTTTGAACTACATTGCGCTACATTTATAAGATAAAGAAACAGTGGTTCCAGCAGCTAGGTACTGATTGAAGGACAAAACGTTTCCGTTCACAGAGTGCGCCACCGTGCTACCGGAAACATTCACTTCAAGATCTGTCGGGTTTGAGCAATTCAGCATAATATCTTTAATACGACTTTCAATATTGGTTTGAATCTGTCCCAATTGAGTTGTGTAGTCACTTGAGCAAATATCAGCTGCGATACCCCAAGAGCTTTGTGCAAAGGTTAAGTAAACCGTACCAATACTGCCAGTCACCAATCCACGAGTTGCTTCATTCGGTACATCACCAAGAACTTGGTCGTTCTGCGAATTCAAGCAGCTGTTATCTTTCACAACAATCGAATGCACACTCAAGGAATTATACTTTGAATCCCCAAGGTACGAGCGCACATTGCTCGTCAAAATCCCTGGCTGATCCATTGACGTCAATTTGTAGCCTGCCGATGTTAGATATAATCCACTACGCTCATCTTCATCCGAAAGAAAGATGATGGATAGATGAGCATCTCTACGAATGAAGCTGCCAGGGTTGTTTTGCACGACCAAATTCGCCGCATAAATTCCGCGCTCATCACCAGATGGGCAGTTTTGAGAATACCCAGCAGAATAAGAAGAAGTATTGATAGAACTTGCTCCATGATCCCTTAGGTAATTAGCAATCCAGTTTTCACAATTTCTAGTTTCTGGTCTTTGAATGGCATTATTAAATAAGCTCACTCGATTCGTTTGCTTTGGAGTGATAAAAGAACTGCCATCACCCATCGTGATCAATTTACCGCCTTGTGGAAAAGATCCTCCACTTACATCAGTTGTAGTGATGGCGATACGATAGTCGACCTTTTTGGTATCAAGATTCTGGATAAAATTGGCAAAGCGAGGCGCCAACCTTTTTTGTTCAAAAGACATCGAGGCTGAATTGTCGTCGACAATCAAGATATCAACCTTACCAGCGCCCGCCGTCACAGAGTAATTATAGGAGTATTTACCATCCACGACGACACAGGAAGTGTCACTATTACAGTTTGCTGTGCTCACATCGAACTTCGCTGGAGAACAGCCAACGTAAAACCCGACGGCCAACGACAATGCAGTTAATCTGGTGAAGGTTTTCATAAATACACCTCTCTCACCCCATAACATCCAAGTCCAATGCCAGTTTCGTAGGAAATATCTAAGTGATTGTTTTTACTTAATTTAAATACGTTCAAAAGTTGGTCTGGGAAATCCGCTCAATGTCGAACTCCTAGACATCGCTCTTCATGGCTTATATTTTTACCTTAAATTTCAATATCTTAGATATTTTTAGGGTACCTAGCCCGAAGGAGCGATTTTAAGCTTCTTTACAAAAGACTTTGAGTCACTCCCAAATCTTCCCAATAATAGTCAATTATCAGGGCCTATTGACTTGAATATCCCCAGCCGAGGAATTCATCAAATCTCACCTCAATAGAGCTTCGAATTTAGGGAGCACAGAATGGTTTTTAAAATAATTGGAAGTCTTATCATGGTAACCGCAGGGGTCCTGGCTTATTTAACCATCCAAGACCAATCCTCATTAAGAAGCAAAAAAGGTATTTTCAAGAACAAAGCACAAGCTGAATGCATCCAACAAACACCAGCCGAGCAACTAGTTCAGCTTATCGATGATGACTTTTCAAACCTAGAGCAAGAAGCGCAACTTCCAAAACAGTGGAAGTCTATAGCAACGGTTGAATATCGAACAAGCTCTGTTCTTGCTAGAGCTATTTTAGGAAAATCTAAGCCCGGAATTCAAAGAGTTAAAAACGGAACTCACTATCTCGAGGTAGAGGTTCTAGATCTACCTGATGAAACAAACCCAGGCATCATTCTTCAAGCGAGTCTGTTTGATATAAAAAGTAAGAACAAAATTTTCGAAATAGGCCGCACATACACAATGAATCAACTGAATAAGCAGCCCGAAGAAAACAATAACTCTCAAACCTCCCAAACAACGCCCCCCCAGGCCCCTCGCGCAGAACCAGTAAAGTCTCCACAACAAAATTCAAAATAGAAAAAGGCGCTCACGCGCCTTTCCTGTCCTCAAGATATAAACTTATAATTATTTATATATAACTCATAAAAAAACCCGATCTGTTTCCAGACCGGGTTCGAGTAAAAAAGAGCTGGCGTCGCGCTAC
>JBJTMR010000038.1:0-3613 GCA_046070625.1 Bdellovibrio sp.
GCTTCCATCAAAACTGTGACCGAGGCTTATCAAACTGCCTTGCGCCGCTCCGACAAATCTTCTATGGAATTTCTGGAAACGGCTTATAAGGCCATCATCGACAGGCTCTAAAATTTTTGTAAATTAATAAAAGGCCTACTAAAGCCCAAATTTCCGTAAAAATCGTTTGATAATGGCGGTAAAAATGTCGTCCCGTTGCCCAAATTTGCGGGATGCCTAAGTCTTAAACACTTAAGATTGCATAGTTTTCTTATGGCACCGGTACAGCAGTTGCAAAATTCATTCTTATGGTCAAGGGACTTTCATCTATTGCAGTTATATCTCTCATCGCGATCGCCATGATGGTGTCGCCGGCCTGTAGTTTTAAGAAAAATCCGGACCCGGGCTTTCCCCAGATTAACGATGAAAATGAGAAAAAAAAATTTGTACGGGACTATTCCCTGGATGGCCTCTTTAGCAAAGACGAAGAGCAAATTATATCGGAGTTAATAAGCAATTTTACGAACTATGAGCTAGAAACAAAGCGTACAAATACTACGTTTTTGGATGCTGCGATCAAGTATGAAAAGCCAAAGGTGATAGATTACCTATTGTTAGATCGATCAGGTAATCCATTTGAGATTTCTCAAAGCAGTTATAATATTTTAGAGTTCAAACCATTCTATAACGAACTCATTAGTGCGTACCAAAAAGATAGATTGATTGAAATTTTGAAAAAGCGAGATCTTCTTCGTGAGGAGATTCAATCTAATAAATTGGGTGCAACGGGTTGTCAGAAGTTTGCCAGCTTTTTAATTGATGAGAAGTTCAATCAAAGCAAATCCCAAGCTGGGGGCACATATTTCGAAGTATTTAGTCAGCTGAAGATTGAAGACATATTTCAAGCTGTAATGAGAGATACGAGTTGCTCAGACTATACTAAGAATTTCTCTACGGATTTAATTAAATCTTGGATGACCCAGGAGTTTTTGTTTCAGTTTCAACATAACTTTGCATCACCAGTATTTTTGAAATTCTTAGGCTCTCTAAAGTCTGATGTTAAAGAAAATGCAATTACCTTCAGTATGTCTGCCGTAGGTACACCGGTTTACGAAGGCGCGACAACCATAGCTATAGAACCTTTTAGCGCATTTGTATTAAAGCTCCCATGCATGAAAGGTATGACTGGGGACAATAAAAAGATCTGGGCGGATTTGATCGAGAGGTATGGGTACCATAGTGTAGGGAGAGGTGTGTTTTCAGAGAGCGAAGATCCAGGCTATAAAATTAAACAGCGCTACAAACTATATCTAATGACGACGTTCCGGACTGATGTTTCGGAAGAAAGCTTCAATCAGCTTTATATGACGTCCATGAGTAATGAAAATTCCGAGGATAGTAAGCTGTTTATTAGAGGACTTTGTGGGGGAGCAAATGAAAGTAATTAAATCTATGTTGCTCCTATTGCCTTCATTTTTTTTACTGGCTAGTTGCAGCTTCACTAAATCGCCTAAACAGCTTTTTACTAGAGAGAGTGCCCTCGGTGCAATGAGCGTAGAGCTTTCTGAAAATCAAAAAAAAATATTGGCTGCGGTAGAGCAGGGTAATATTTCTGCTCTTGATTCGTTGATAAAGAATGCATCCGTGGCTGACTATTCGTTTGCCGGTGCGGATAAGACACCAATCGGACTAGCGTTAAAAAATAATTTTTTTGAAATTACTCAATTACTTGTTCTAAAGAAAGTCGATCAGTTTAATCTCGGCGACTATGAGCAAGGTTTTCGTTTGAATGCTTTTCAGTATGGGTTACAAAGAGCTTTTGCGTCACTCGGTCATGAGGTCGATGACGGTAGCTCAGGGCCTATTTTTAATAAGTCCGAAAAATACCTCTTGTCGCAAGTTTGGAGTCAGCTAAGAGTGATCTCTAAGGCAGCCCATGAAGACGACCTTGCAGGGGCAAGAGCGATTTTCTTTAATGCCAAGATGCCCTGCCACTTCCTAGAGGCGCAAACTATCCTACTAAATATTGAAAGTGGTAATTTTGAGAAGTTGGTAAGTATCGCTGGGTGTGCGCAATCGGTAGATCAAAATGAAGTTAGGCAGTTATACTTGCTTTCTGCATATAGAGCATTTCAAAGTCTTTTTATGAGAACGGAGTTTTTAAGCTACTTAAGTCGAATGCCTAGTTTAAAAAGTAAGATGGTGTTTTTAGATGAATTTGCGATATATGTATCACCATCTCTCTTGTTGAGAATTTCACGTTCTCTGGAGAACTATTCAATATCATCGAACTATTGCAAGGTTCTTGCTCTCGATATCAGCCAATGTATGCAGGAAGTTTCGAAAACCTTGAATGTGGAAAGGTTTTTACAAGAAAAGCATATCACAGGTGTGAGTAAAGATCTCGTGAGTAGAATTAATTACGACTCTGTTGCAAACGTAAGAACCTTTGATTTTATGCCTTATAAAAAAACTGGGGACGAAAATTACCTAATTTTCAAACACGAAGATCCACTATTTGCGAGTATAAGTGCATTATTAAATGGTTATGATTTTGAGTTTTATGCATTCAATCCCCTGCGGGTGCACAATGGAAGCTCTAGCGAGAGTACTGCCTCGATCGCTATTTCAGAACACCCTGGAGAATCTCTTGGGCGTTTGGATGAAGACGGCGCACCCATTTTCAAAAAGAAGGTGGTAAACCTACCACCGCTAGAAGATTTTGAAGATGATCTTAAATGAATTTTGGAATTGGTCCTACTTAAAGCAAACTATTTACTATATAGGCAACTAGGGCCCTTACCATCTTGACTTTGATTCCACTCGAATCTCATCTGGTCTTTATCTAAGATAATGACTTCTATTTTTTTATATAATGTTGAATCTTCTAGTTTACGAATGTAAGAATCGTTTTGGGACGTACGTACTTTTATTGTTACGAAATCATTATGAATAGTCTTAGTTCCTTGATTTATATTGCAATAACGAAGGGTCTCCAGATCTTTGTTTTGATAACTTGGATTTAAAGTGAAACCTTTGCACTGGTTGATCCAAATCATTGAAGATGGGCAATCATCGGTACCGCCGATTAAGAAATAAGTGCCTTCGCGGGTGGATGAATCTTTGGTTCCGGAGGTCGATGATAGATCAACACTAACGGTTTGGCCGCATTTTAAAAGTGTTAATCCCAATATGAGACACCTTAAAAGAATTTGTAGTTTCATGGATTAGCTTAAGAGCAAGGCTCATGCTCAACCCAAAATCGAATGAACCCTCTTTCAGATATAAGTTCTCAGGTTGAAACGTCAAGGCGGCGAAAAAAGTCAGCGCATAGCAGAGCTTTATCCAAATGATCCCGAATTTGGTGGAAAGTTAGTGGGCTTTGGCTGATTGCGGTTCTTTGTATTCGGGCGCTAGTTTGCCACGGTGGCACATATAGCATGTGGCCTGGGGGCCTTTTTTTCCATCAAAGCCGTTATCTTTCAGCATTTGGGTCAGCTTCATGTGGTCTTGGCCAACCTTGAAGCCTTTCTTTTCGCTGCTCGCAAAGTTAGAAACATTATGACATTCAGTGCAAGTCACACCCAGTTGGCGAGAGATAACGACCATATCATCACGGATCTTTTCTTCTTTT
>JBJTMR010000039.1:0-13260 GCA_046070625.1 Bdellovibrio sp.
CACGATCACCCGGCCCAGAACCCGCCCATGTTTGTCCATGCCATTTTGATCATAGACCACGGTGACTTCTGCTCCATTCGGAGCCAGTCTTCGAACAAAGTCTCGGGCTTGATAGGCAACGTCGCCTTGAGTGTTTCCAAAGAAATCAACCTCAGGGGTGTCCACGCCTAAAAAGCGAACCTTGTATTTCATATTTTCAGCAGGCACTTGGATAGTCAGGGTGTCGCCATCATGCACGTCCAAAACATAACCAGTTAAGGAGTCGGCAAGGGCCGTCAGAGGCAACAACAGGGCGATGAAAAAGAAATTTAAAATTTTCATAGAGTTGTTTTAACAAAGACGGCAGGGCTCCCGCCAGTCGGCAGAAGTCCTTGGAAAAACTTACTGTCCAGAGAATAGACAACCTAGCTGCGAGCTATTTGAAATTATCCGCCAGCGCGATGTCGCGGGCAATGCCACCAAAGGGGCCGACATAGACGATATCTTCCAGCCAGTTTGTTTCTGACTTCAATTCATCCTTGAAGATTGTTTTGCTCCAAAAGCGATTGATGTTGTCCCAACCGTAGCCGCGACCTTTAAGGTGGTCTTTGGATTCAAACGGTGCGGAGCTGGCAATAACTTGGGTCATTGGGCGCTTGGCATTGGTCGTGAGTTCCATCAGGTAAGGTTTTTCAGAACCAGCATCCGCAAGACTTAGAAGGTAAAGCAACGCATCGACATCGTTCAGCGCGCGGTGAGAATCCGTGAAGAAACCATGATAGATGTTCAAGAGCTCAAGCTTAGGGCTGGTATAGCCTTTGGTAAACCAATCGACTTGTTTAAATGAACAACCCCAAATTTTTTCGGTGGAGTTTTTTGATTTACGATCAATAAACGGGCGATCGAATTTAGCATTATGAGCGATGACCAAGCAGCTTTCGCCAATAAGATCGTTCACATGATTCCAGTCGATTTTTTGTCCCGCCAACTGGTCGTCGGTGATACCGGTCAGGCTGATGATTTCAGGTGAAAGAGGGCGTCCTGGATCTTGAAAAGCAGAATACGTTTTGCCCAGACGCAAAACTTCGCCGGTGTTTTTGTTGAAGTCAAAAAGTCGCAAACCGATTTCGATCACTTGATCTTCGTTTTGATTCAGGCCCGTGGTTTCAACGTCCAACACCATCGCTGTGCGTACCAGATCTGCGTTGTTAGAGATCCATGTTTCGGTCGCGTATTCGGGAGCGGCCACGGGGCAAGATTCTAACTTGCGCAATGTGACTGTGTTACCGTCTGTAGATTTACCGATCCAACGAAATGCCATAGGGGCCCCCTGTTGGTCATGAATCTATGATTGAATAAGGGTTTTCTCCAGCTCTATTGCGACTGGTCATCCTGGGCTATTCTTCTAAAAGGTTCTTATTTTGCGCCTGATCCGCAAGTTCGGCGGGAAGTTGCCAGAAAATCCACGCAGAACTGCAGGTGATAAGCCCCATACAAAGGAATGTTGCGCGAAAAGCTTGCAAGGCCAGTCCGCCGCCTTCCTGCGGGCCATAGTGTTGCGTGAAGGTACTTAGCAGGGCTCCTGCGGCGGCCACACCAAAACTCATGGCCAACATTTGCACCATGGAAAAGAGGCTGTTGCCACTGCTGGCAAGGCGCGTTTCTAAATCTTTAAGTGTGAGCGTGTTCATTGCGGTGAATTGCAAAGAGTTCACCGTTCCAAAAAGCAGAAGCTGCAAGACGCGCATCCATTTAGGTTGTTCAACGGTGATCAAGGCGAAACTTGCCATCATGATCCCGACACAAATGGTATTGAGAACTAAAGTTTGGCGATATCCCCAGCGGATAATTAGAGGTGTGGCCAAGCGCTTTGCATAAATGGCAGCCAAGGCCACCGGGATCATGGTCATGCCCGCATCAAACGGAGAGTACCCCAAGCTGATTTGCAAAAAAAGCGGAATTAAAAATGGCATACTGCTGCTGCCGATCCGAGCAAATAAATTTCCTAACAAGCCAATGCTGTAGGTTTGTGAACTAAACAGGCGTAAAGAAAACAAAGGCCGCTCGTAACGTCGGGCATGGAGCCAGTACGCGGCTAAAGTTGCTAAACCAAAGATGACTAACATTAAGATGGTCGCCTGTTGAAAAGCAAGCTCGGCTAGTCCATCTAACGCAAAAGAGATCATCACCATACTGGCGGAAAGCATAAAAAATCCGGCAAAATCAAACTGATTTTTTTCGGGTCCGCGGATGTCTGGCATGTCGATATAGGTCGCAATGCAGCCGATGATACCCACGGGGATGTTGATCAGAAAAATCCAATGCCAGGAGGCAAACTGCACCAGCCAGCCGCCCAGTGTGGGGCCTATCAACGGGCCGATAAGTGCAGGGATGGTGACAAAACTAATAGCGCGCAAAAATTCTTGATGCGGAAATGCACGCAACACAGCCAAGCGACCTACCGGCATCAACATAGCGCCGCCAATTCCTTGCAGCACTCGTGAAATCACAAGTTGAGTGAGGGTCTGAGAGACTGCACAACATAAGGAGCCTAAAGTAAATAAAAGGAGCGCAGAGAAAAATATTTTTCGGGTGCCGAAACGATCTGCAACCCATCCGGATGCCGGGATCAGCACGGCGATTGTTAAAGAATAAGCAATCACCACAGACTGCATCAGAAATGGGGACTCGCCAAGACTGGTGGCCATGCTGGGAAGGGCAGTATTCACGATGGTGGCATCGAGTGTTTCCATAAAAAAGCCGATGGCAACCAACCACAGAAGTCGATTGGAGTTAGCGGCTTTAGTCATGGAGGACCTCCTACTTTGACGGCACCTTTAATTTTAGGTTATTGTCATTGCATGACAATGATTCGTTTCGTTTTTGTTACAATGCTCTCTCTGGTGTTTTGTTCAACAAGTTTTGCGTGGCAGGATCCTACGGAGGGGAAATCATTTTTCCCCTGGCTGTGGGAAGATCAGGTAAAGCCCACTATTGTTGAATCCGCAGATAAAACAGGATTGGGAATTTTCCTGGCGGGATCGGTCGCGACAGCTGTGAGTCATACTCAAGATGACAAAGTTCATGAGTACTCCTTAAGACATGACATGATGTCAGATGATTGGGAAAGATTTGGTGGATTTCTTGCCAGTGGTGGTCCTGGGATTGTATTAGCAGTTTCTCAATTGTGGTGGGATCAGCCTGCAGGTTTGCAGTTGGGGCGCGCGATTCTTTTGACTTCGGTGACGCATATTACGATCGCAGAGTCTGTGAATCGCACTCGGCCGGCAGGGAACAGAGGGCTTTCGTTTCCTTCTGGTCACAGCTCGACAGCCTTTGCGACGGCAACGTCGTTGGCTTATTCCTACGGTCCTTGGATCGGTATTCCGGCATATGGTTTAGCGACGTTTGTTGCGGCCTCGCGGGTGTCTCAAGAGGTGCACTGGCTTAGTGATGTCGTTGCGGGTGCGGTGATTGGTATATATTGGGGGCGTGCGAGCTCACTCACGACCCAACGAAAAGAAATGAAAACGACGACGATGATTTATCCTGTGCCAATTGACGGGGGCGCTCTTGTTAACTTCGCGATGGAATTTTAAATTTTTATTCTTATTTCTGTGCGTCTTGAGCGCCGGAGTTGCACGTGCGCAAGACACAGATGTCTTGGCGTCATCAGAGACTCAAGAAAAATATCAGCAAGTCACTCGCCTTGATATTCAAGTCCCGGATAAGATTCGCAACTTCACGTGGATGTATGCTGGTCAGTGGTTGGTTTATTTTGCGACACAAAGTGAAACCATTCGTGAGTATGGCTCATTCCAAAATTGGATTCGTAATCCGTGGCATCCTGAATACGACAAAGACACCTTTGATTACAACTTGCTGAAGCACTCCTTTTCGGGACAGCTTTATTATCAATGGTATCGCTCGCGCGGATACACAGAACAAAGAGCTTTCATGTGGTCTTTCATTTCTTCTATGGCATTCGAGGAAACCATAGAAACGATCACCGAAAAACCGAGTCTTCAGGATATTTATCAAACGCCGGTTTTGGGTTCGTTGTTAGGAATGGGGATGGAGCGAGTCAGTTTGTATTTCCATTCGCAAAAGAAATGGCCGTATCGAGTGTTGGGTTACATCTTTAATCCGTTTAGTCTCTTGCCGGATTCACAGTATAAGTTTGTGGCTGTTCCAATGGTGAGCTCCCAGGTCACGGGTGTCCAAGTGGTATGGAGTTTCCAATGATGAAATATTTTTTGATAGCTCTGGGCGCGGTGGTTTTTACAGTCTCCTTGGCCAGGGCCAACCCGATCATAGAAGAAGAGCAAACCTTTATGCCGGATCGTTGGTCGAAGGGTTTGCATCTGCTAGTTGGTGGCGGTACGAACACAGGGGTCTATGTTTCTGATTCCAATCGTTTGGATGTTGGTGTCGGACCTGTTCTGAAAACTGAAGTGGGGTACTTTTTCAATGATCGCTGGGCAGCAGAGTGGAACTCCATTGTGAAGTTCAATTTTGTTGATGGCTATACGGTATGGGACTCGCTTTTTACCTTCGGGGCGCGTTATCGCTTTGATTCCATGTCGGGCATGACCGGTCCTTTTTTGCGCGCGTTTTTCGGCACCACCGTGAATGTTCTTTATTTTCACAGCAGTCCGCCCCCTCGGTATGCCAACTTCAGCCGCCTTCAATCTGAGGGCCCAGCGGTGGGTTTTGGCTGGGGCTCTATGGAGCAGACCTCCAAGGGGCTTAACTGGTACTGGGAGGCTCTGGTGACGGGGGAGTGGCTGGAGGTCTCAGAGGCCATTAATTTGGATAAGGACGTGCCTGTATCGGAGCGCAGCTATTTAGATGATCATGCGGCACTCTATACGTTATATGTAACAATTGGAGTGGTTGCTTTTTAGGCTGCAATGCGTTATATCCTTTGGCAGCCGAGGTTTTATGAAATTCATTATTGCGTTCGTGATGGTGTTAGGAAGTGGGTTTAGTGCGGTTGCTGGCGGTTCTGACTGGCGCCCGGGGTCTGCTGACGTCTATTCGGCCTTTCGCTCAAATGCCCCTCATTTCTGGGGATGGCTTAAAACTCAAAACAGCTCTGTGTTAAACCCGAGTGGGGTCGTCGTAGGCGATGCTCATATTTTGAATTTTGGTGATGTACAGTTGCAAGGTGGCGGCAGAGAGCTATCTTTGGTCGACATAGATGATGGCGGGCAAGGATCCCTGGTGGGTGATTTTGTTCGCTTTGCGGTGGGCAATCAGCTGTCGCCATTTCAGGTGTCGATGGATGATCTGATTCAAAGCTATAGCTATGGGCTGAGTGGTGTGGAGGCGAAAAAGCCGAAGGTGCTTAAAGATGTGGAGTCCTTAAGCGATGCTGATTTTCAAAAGAAGCAAGATAAGTATATCGACAAAATGACCAGCCATGATCGCTTTAATGAAAAAGCGGGCGTGGCTGATGTGGCAACAGCCCCTGCGGATATCTTGAATCTTTACCAAGCGTCTAAAAATTATTTCTTTGCGGCGATGCCTGGATATCACATTTATGATCTGGGTTATAAAGTGAAAGAATCCGGTGGCAGCCAAGGCTTGGTGCGCTTTTGGTTCTTGATTGGCAAAAGTGATGATCGCCACATTATCGAATTTAAATTAGAAACAGATCCTGCGGTGGCAGAGTTCGCAAATCAGTTGTCACAGACTCAGCGCTTTAACCAAGTGGCCGCAATTTATCGTCCTTCGCAACCTGCATATGGTCCGTATAAATTCGTGGATACGGGAAGTGCCGTGTTCTTAATGCGTGCTCGTATTTCAGCATTCCTTGATTTTGATCCATTGAAAAACACCGCGTCTGAGGACATTCAAAATGGTCAGCAGATGTCTTTGTATCTCGCAAACAAAATGGGCTTGTGGCAGCACCAACAAGGCTTGAGTGCAAATATCTTGGGTGGTTCTGCAAAAGGTGATGTCAAAACGCTTACTCAGTCTTATCAGAATTTAGTTCTGTCTTTAAGCCGCTAACTCGGCAACCCGCCTTAAACACTTTGACCGAGTTCATGGAGATCGTTAGGATTTTTCCATGAACTCTTTTTTTTCGCAGATCCGCTTTATCGAAGAAAATTTCCATGAAGTGACCGAGTCGTCGCAAGTCGTCCTGGATATGAAGTATTCTACTCAGGATAACTTTATGAATGCCGACGTGTATGGAGGCTTTCAGCGCTGTTTTTTATCTCCGGTTGCCGCCGAAATGTTCGCGCGGGCTTGCCAAGAACTACGACAAAAGCATCCGCATTTGCAATTTCATATTTGGGACGCTCTTCGTCCGCGAAGTATTCAAGCGCAGTTTTATCAGCACTTAGCGGGAACACCCTTTCAAAATTATGTGGCAGCTCCGTATCCGGGCTCGTTGCATAATTTTGGAATGGCTTTAGATCTGACTTTGCAAACGAAAGACGGTGAACTGTTGGATATGGGCACCGGCTTTGATGATTTCAGAGATTTAGCGCAACCCAAACTGGAAGATAAGTTTCTGGCTAGTGGGGAGTTAACCTCAGAGCAGCTTAAGAACCGTCTGTTGTTAAGATCTTTGCTTGAAGGGCAAGGCTTTAAAGTTTTAGAGCATGAGTGGTGGCATTTCAATGCCCTTCCCAAGGATCAAGTTTACGGGCGGTATGCGGTCTTGGAATAACAGCTGCGTTTCATATTGAGACAAGGGTTTTGATCTGGACTTGGGCGTGTTGGGCTCTGGCCGATATAGAGCCCATGAAAACAAATAATACTTCACGTTTTAAAAAATTTCTTTTTTTAGCGACGACTCTTTTTTTGCTGGCAGCTTCGCCTGACTCGGCGCTAGCTAATCCGGATCTTGATGTGGATTTGATTAGCGAAAATTCCATCCAAGCTGAATCTTTTCTCGGCCTTAAAGAGGTCGCCATCGCCGGCGATAGTTGGGGATTTCTTGCCTGTCTTTTTCATAGTGTCGATCGCGCGTTGGTGAAAGAAAAAATGTTCGGCATAGGCACCAGTCTGGATTGCCCTTTGACGACCAGAACTGGAATGCGTGCGGAGCATTGGTCGGATTCTTCGCAAAATAAAAGATTGCTAAAAAATTTGAAATCGAACCCGCGAATTCGCGTCTTGATTTTAAGTCTTGGGGGCAATGACCTGATTAAGTATTGGAACAAATCGCTGAGTCGTGAGCAAGAGCTAATTATTTTTACGACCATTCGCGAACAGATTGCCCAGGACATTCGCGAATACCAAAGAATCAGACCCGACTTGAAAATCATCGTGTCGGGTTATGATTTCCCGCGCTTCACAGCGGATAATAAGATTTCGGCCTATCGCAATGTTTTTAAAAAATTTGGCGAGCCAACACCTTACGAACTAAATACGATGCTGATGCGCTTTTCACAAGAAATGACCAAGCTGTCCGATGGTGGAAATTCCGTGGCTTACATTCATCATTTGGGTGTGACGGAGTACTATCGTGGGCAGGCTGAGGTGGGATTAAAGCCTTATCAAACCTTGTCTCCAGATAAAATTTCTGCAAAAGACAATCCTGCTCGCGTCGGTGGGGATCCGCGAGTTTTAAATGATTCGAACTCCATGGCGCATATCGAAATCGCCAACCATCAATATGTGGTCGATGCCTTTCATTTGTCGCCGACCGGGTTCTATTATACGTCACTGCATACCGTAAGAATGTATCTTAAAGATTGGTTGCGTTGATTTGCGGGCCTTGTCCTGACGTAGGGACCGCAGAAGTGCCTATTTGGAGGGCATTGCTGTCGTCGTCACGGAGAAAACTATCAGAAGCGGCGCAATGACCAAGCGCGCCGTCTTGACCTTTATCAAAAGCACAGTATTATCAATGACTCACGTGCCCCGGTGGCGAAATTGGTAGACGCACAGGACTTAAAATCCTGAGATTCCTTTACAGGGTCGTGCCGGTTCAAGTCCGGCCCGGGGCACCACTTCCTCTTCTTTTGCTTCAGACAGTCCTCGCTCTTTTTTTTGGTTTTGATTAAGCTTGAATGTTGGTTCGTCGGTTTTTTTTGCCTTCGTTTTGGCTGCGCATTGCTGTGGAGCTCGCAAAAGAAGAGGAGTGGTGCTTGCGTTGGTTTTGGTTTGGCGCGGGGAGCTTTGCGGGGAGGCCGTTCCCTTTGGGAATGTGTCGGGTTAGGATGGGGGGGCTATGAGTACTTGGGTTTCTAAGGATCGGGCTCGGGGGCTTTGGCTTTTTGCTCAAGGGCTTCATGAGAAAGAGTATTTTGGTAAAGGGCCTGGGGCTACGGCTCGAGTTGTTGAGCATTTGGGGTATGTTCAAATTGATACCATCAATGTTATTGAGCGCTGCCATCATCATATTCTTTATACTCGCATTCCTGGGTATCATCAGAAGCATCTCCATAAAGCGCAAAGTCTTGATAAAAGTGTTTTTGAATATTGGACTCATGCGCTGGCCTATGTGCCCACGAAAGATTTTCGTTTTTTTCAGGCGCGGATGCAGAAAAATATTAAATCGCCGCACTCTTGGTATGACAGTGTTAAAAAAGAAGAATTGCAGAAAATATTTAATCTGATCAAAAAAAATGGTCCGATCAGCATTCGCGATATTCAAGATGATGTCTTAGTTGAAAAAGATCATGATTGGGGCAGTCGTAAGCCCTCTAAGAAAGCTCTGCAATTGGCCTTTAATCAAGGCAAGTTGGTCATTAGCGAACGTGTTGGAATGTTGAAAAAATATGAACTCACTGAAAAACATTTTGCTTGGGATCCGAAGCCCAAAGCGGCCTCCGAAAAAGAACTCAATGAATACTTACTACAAAGGGCTTTAAGGTCTCAGGCTTTGGTAAGCCTAGATTCCATTTGCTATCTGGAGCCTTCCCGCAAACCTACGATGCGCGCCTTGATTCAAAAGAAGGTTGCGAAGCAAGAATTAGTGCCTGTCCATATTGAAGGTTCAGACAAGATCCAACATTGGATGAAGCCAGAACTTATGGGTAAAAATATAAAAATAGACGAAGAGCAGGCTCACATTCTTTCTCCTTTCGACCCTTTGATTATTCAAAGAAAAAGATTGAAGATTTTTTTTGATTACCAGCATTTATTTGAAGCCTACATTCCGAAAGAAAAACGAGTTTATGGTTATTTCTCTTTGCCGGTCCTGGTGGGCGACAAAATTGTATCTGTTTTGGATCTGAAGATGGATCGTCAGGTGGGAAAACTTTTAGTGCAAAAATGGACTTGGTTGCCCGGGCAGAAATCGACGGTTTTACGGAAGATGATTGAATCTGAACTTCATAAGTTTGAGAAATTCCAGCTGCATAATTCATAAGGTAACGGTCACCATCGAGGCTTCGATAGATTACGACTTGATAATGAGCCCAGTCTACATGTCGAACTTGTTTGCAAATAATAGACGAGACGTTAGACATTTGATGGATGTTCTAAAAAAGGTAATTTTACCAACGAACTAAAATGATACCAATGCAGTTTTTCAAAGTAAAAAAAATGGCTCACCCTTAATATCTTTAACAAGGGGGCCGGAATGCGAATAAAATATTTTGCTTTGGCTGTATGGGGTTTTTTACTGGTGAGTCTTTCAGCTCAAGCTGCAGAGATTAAAGTTGATGATGGCGCTGCGGGGTGGGCCTGGTCGCGCATGGGTTCTTATCTCGATGATGACGCTTATTTGGGCTACGCTCATGGCACCCAGAGGTCAGGTGGCTACGGCCAATACTCGTTCACGGGTACAGCGGTAAAAGTCTATGGCTGGAAGGGTCCTAATGGGGGACTTCTTGAAGTTTTCATTGATGGTGTCTCAAAAGGAAGCGTTAATGTTAACGTTTCGGTCGAAGCCTATAATGCATTGCTTTTTAATATTACCGGTCTAAGTAATGCCAAACATACTGTTCAGATTGTTTCTAGAAGCAGCCGTTGGGTGATGCTGGATTATCTTCTTATTGAGCAAGGGGTCGTCGTAACGCCAACTCCTACGCCTACTCCATCACCGTCTCCATCGCCATCTCCATCTCCAAGTCCTACGCCTATACAAGATCCGACTCGTTATACTGACGAGAGAGAACTCGTTGTTCGTACGATTGCGAATTTCGCAAGCGCGAGTGATGTCGTGAAGTTCATGGATTTAGCAAAAAAATATAACTATACGATCATTTCATTTGCGGTTAAGCAAGACGAAGACGACGAAGTCCCGTCAGGAACAGTATTCTACAATAGTAGAATCGCTCCGGTGGCCAGTGCGTATAGAACTTTCGACGTGGTTGGTACTGTTATCTCTGAGGCTCGCAAGCGTGGAATAAAAGTAAAAGCTTGGATCCCTCAATTCCATGACCAAGTAGCTGCGAAGAAAAATCCGGACTGGGCAATGAAGGCTCTGGTGAATGGACAAATCGTTCCTTTCCAAGGTAGCAATGCCAGCAGTCCAGAGTATTTTGCCAACCCACTGAACGTGGACGTGCAAAATTATCAGATCTCAATCATCCAAGAATTTTTATCCATGTATCAGGTCGATGCTGTGGCAGTGGATTGGTTGCGCTTTGATAACTACAACATGGACTTAAGTAGTCAAACTCGCGCGGCGTTCCAGGCTCTGTACGGCTATGATCCGGCAACGATCAATTTCAGTCAGAACTCTACGAAGCTGGTTCAGTGGAATGAATTCCGTATGCAAAAGGTTGCGGACTATGCCGGTCGAGTGAAGGCTGCTATTAATGCCATCCAGCCTGGTGTTAAATTGGGCTCTTACACTTTGCCACCAGAATTTATTGAATGTGGCCAAAGTGCGAAACGCCTTGCTGTGCACTTGGATTTCTTCAGTCCGATGGCTTATTACGATGACTGGGGTTATTCGATCAACTGGGTATACGATGGTGTCATTGCTGACCTGGTCGGCGAAGTCGGAACTAGTAAAACGATCATTCCAGCTTACAATTATTATTGGACACAAAGTCAGTTCCAACAGATTTATAAAAACATTGCAAGCAAGTACCCGCAAATTCGCGGCGGATCCTTCTTTAAGTACGATAAGTGGCTTGAGGCGGATATGCAGAAGGCCGATGCGGGCAGTAAAAAATAGTTAATCAAATCACAAAGGGCCCGAGATCGGGCCCTTTGCCTTTCTGGTGTCGTTTCGTCCCTAATATATCTGGCATAAGCAATGCAATGAGCGGTTTCCTTGGAGGGAACTATGCTCAAAGCATTCATATTTATTTTTATCGGAATCATTTCATTTCAAACTCATGCGGACGATTTCAGTGATCTGAAGTCTTGTCAGAGGCAATGCAACTCAAGTTGTCGGACCTTAGCTGCAAAGTATAAGCCTCTTGTTGAAGTTGCAGAGGATTGCTCCACCGGGAGCAGTGTTGTCAGTCGTTGTCGTGCTCGTTTTAGTGGGAATGCGGCGTCTGAATGCGCGGGTAAGGCGACCAGTGCGGAAGTTGTAGATCGTTGTTATGCACGCTTCAGCGGCGACGATATGCTTCTTTGCGTATCCGCAGCCACTCCTGAAGTCGTGGATCGTTGTTATGCCCGTTTTTCATCGACGAAAGCTGCCGAATGCGCAAGCCACGGACGCAGTGCCGAGGCCGTGGATCGCTGCTATGCCCACTTTTCCCAAGATGATGCCGTCACTTGTTCTGCCGCTCGATCTGCGCGCATTGTAGATCGTTGTTATGCCCGTTTTTCCAATGCAACGGCCGTGCAATGTGCGGCATCAGCAAAGTCTGCTGAGCGCGTTGATGAATGTTACCGCAATTACAGTGGCGATGCCGCTTTGAAATGCCTTGGGAGTTAAGCCCCAAGATGCGGGGCCTGTGTAACGTGAAGCTCTAGAGCTGGTCGTACATGATTCTGATCAGCAACCAGGTCACAAGATCGCTTTTGAGTTTAATATCACCCACGGAATTCACGCGGGTTGCGGTGAGTGTGTCATGAATATCGCGATCAAAGATCTGCTCAAGATTTCGAGCTTGAGCTTCGTCGTTGATGATGAATGACATTTCGCCTTCCATTCGCTCGCTGCGGGGATGCAAGTTGTAGCTCATGATGTGAGCTCGCTTGCCGTCAACGGCCATGAATTTTGAGTGCAGTGTCGTGCCCTTGCGTAAGTAGACATCTGCCCCAACAGCTTTGAGTTTTTTGGCAGAGATCATCATCGCGCCACCTAATGAGGGTTCGTCCACACTTTGATTCGAGTTTGTAAAGACCCGAACGCGAACACCGCGAGCGACAGCTTGGCGAACGGCTTCGATAAAGGCATCAGTTACGATGACATAGGCATTGGCGATATCGACGGATTTTTTGGCTGTCATGATGTCCGCGATAATGGCGTTATAGATGTTAGAGTCTTCACCTTGAGATTTCTGTGGGGAGTGATCGACCAGCTCAATCAAGACACCTTTTCCTGATGAGTCCTTTTTGGTGGCAGGCAAGATGCGCGTTCCAATCTGGCGTAAGCCAAAGCGGGGGGCGGCTTCATTCCAAACACTATCAAAGTATGGCAGAGCGACCTGCGTGACGAACTCACCAGATGCATAAATATCTGTGTCTCTCCAGAACGATGCTTCTGGGTTCATGTGGCTGTAGTGGTCGCCAAAGTTCAATCCACCCGCAACCATTTCAGTTCCGTCGACAATGATCATCTTACGATGTTGCCCGACGTACTGAAAGTCGGGGTGAGTCCATTTGATGACTTCGATGCCTTCGGCGATCAATTCATTCACGCGGTTGCCATATCCAGGTCTTTTAGAAACGTCGCCGTCTAAGATGACGCGGACTTTGACGCCTTCTTTGTGCTTTTTAGTAAGAACATCTTTAATCCATTGGCCAGTGACGTCGTCTTGGATCGCCCAGACTAAAATATCGATATTGTTTTTGGCCGTATTTAATATTTCTGCGCGTTTCGCAAACGACTGGGGGCCATTCACTAGGAATGAAAAGTTTGAAGCGATACCAGAGCCCACAGCGCTATAGCGCGGAACTTGATTGTTTTGAATAGCTTGTTTTTGGCGTGCAACAACCGAAGTCCAGGGTTCGTAAATGACACTACGAGAATCGTTCGTAAGACCACGCGTCTTCACTAAGCCGTTAATATTGGAAACAGCAAATTGCACGACGAGTTTTGCCTTTTCAGGGTCTTTTTTAAATCCCGAACCGATAAACGGAATTTTCGCGATCATATCCATCTTGTGTTGCAGGTAGGGTGTCAGTGCGTTCCTGTTGATGAGACTGGCAAAAAGTTTCAGGATGCTTTCTTCGCCA
>JBJTMR010000040.1:0-3628 GCA_046070625.1 Bdellovibrio sp.
CAGTAGATACGTGCAAAAACCTAAAGTTTTTCTTTTCAACTTCTGGCAGTACGGCCCAATACTCGCGAGCGGCTTGCAGTAAATTGAAAGTCCCGACGATATTCGTTTGAATAAATTCGGGACTTTCAATTTATTGCAAGCCGCTCGCGAGTATTGGGCCGTACTGCCAGAAGTTGAAAAGAAAAAATTTAGGTTTTTGCACGTATCTACGGATGAAGTGTACGGAAGTCTTGAAGCCCATGATCCGGCCTTTTCGGAAACAACACCCTATGCACCGAACAGTCCTTACTCGGCATCCAAGGCGGCCAGTGATCACTTGGTCAGAGCTTATCATCACACTTATGGATTTCCGACAGTCACGACGAATTGTTCAAATAACTATGGTCCTTATCAGTTCCCGGAAAAGCTGATTCCGCTTGTGATACATAATGCTTTAAGTGGTAAGAATTTGCCAATCTATGGCGATGGTTCCAATGTCCGTGATTGGTTGTATGTGGTCGATCACTGTGATGCCATTGAGCTGGCTTTGGAAAAAGGCAAACTTGGCGAAACGTACAATGTTGGCGGTTGGAACGAGAAAAAAAATATCGAAGTTGTGGATACCATTTGTACCACTCTCGATAAGCTTCGCCCACGTGCTGACGGCAAAAGTTATCTAACCCAGAAAGTTTTTGTCACGGATCGCCCAGGGCACGACAAGCGTTATGCAATTGATGCGACCAAAATTGAAAAAGAGCTCGGTTGGAAGCCGAAAGAAAACTTTGAAACGGGATTGGCGAAAACGATCGCTTGGTACCTAGAAAACACTCAGTGGGTTCAGAACGTGGTGTCTGGAAACTACAGAGAGTGGCTTGATCAGAATTATGGAGATAGAAAGTAATGAAGGGCATTATCTTAGCAGGTGGTTCTGGAACGCGTCTTTATCCTGCAACGACTGTTGTGAGTAAGCAGCTTTTGCCAATTTACGATAAGCCGATGGTTTATTATCCATTGACCACTTTGATGATGGCCGGAATCAAAGATATTTTGGTGATTTCGACACCTCAAGATACGCCACGCTTTGAACAGCTTTTGGGTAATGGATCTCAATGGGGAATTAAGATTTCCTACGCAGTTCAGCCGTCTCCGGATGGCTTGGCTCAAGCATTTATCATTGGTGAGAAATTCATTGATGGTGAAGGTTGCGCTTTGGTTTTGGGCGATAATATTTTCTATGGTGATGGATTCATGGAGTTGTTGCAGACGTCTGCTAAGTTGAAAGACGGCGCGGAAGTTTTCGCGATCAAGGTTCCAGATCCTGAACGTTATGGTGTTGTCGAGTTCGATAAATCTGGCAATGCAATTTCTCTTGAAGAAAAGCCAGTGAAACCAAAATCCCACTTTGCAGTGACGGGACTTTATTTCTATGACAAGCACGTTGTGGAATATGCAAAAGCGCTTAAGCCGTCACCTCGTGGTGAGCTTGAAATTACCGATCTGAATCGCGTCTACCTTGAAAAAGGTAATTTAAACGTTCAGACGATGGGTCGTGGATTTGCGTGGCTGGATACAGGGACTCATGAAAGCCTTTTAGAGGCGGGTCTTTTCATTCAAACAATTGAAAAACGCCAAGGTGTTAAGATTGCTTCTCCAGAGGAGATTGCTTTCCGTATGCGCTATATCACTAAAGAGCAGTTGCTAAAACTGGCAGAGCCTTTAAAGAAAAACGCTTACGGGCAATATCTTATTTCGATTAGTACTGAGCTTGATTAAGGATGTTTTTGTAAACTTGCAGAGTTTCTTCTGCACATCTTTTCCAAGTGAATTGGGCTGCCTGATGGTGGCCCTTTTTTATAAGATCTTCGCGCAAAGAATCCGATTTTAAAATACTTGCAAGAGCCTTCGCAATCTCGTCGGGGCTATCAGGCTTAGCGTGTAAAGCGGCTTCTCCGGTGATCTCCTCGAGGACTCCGCCTTGCGACGTTACCACAGGGCAGCCTAAAGACATGGCCTCTAAAACGGGAATTCCAAAGCCTTCATACCAACTTGGAAAAACAAAGGCCTTAGCATTTCTAAAAAGTCCTTCGACTTGATTGTTCGGCACATAGCTAAGGTGTTTAATCTGTTTTTGCGCCGGCGATTTTTCTAGTGCCAATTTAATTTCTTCAGATCCGGTGCCCCAGGCGCCAGCAAGAACAAGATTTCCACCGTAGCCCTGCGTGCAAAGGATTTCAAACGCCTTGATCGCGCCTAAAACATTTTTGCGTTTTTCCAGCGTTCCTAAGAACAGCACATATTCGCCCAAGGACTCACTTAACCGTTCCGGCGTCGGATAATGACGATCGCAGCCTAAAAGAGTCACATGGGTTTTATTTTGAAGATCAGGAAAATGTTTTAAAACTTCTCTGGCCGTGAACCGCGAATTGACGATCACGCCATCCAGATTGGATTGCAAAACTTTGGTAAGGTCTTTGATCCCGCGTTTGTAAAATTCGGGGGCATTGTACTTTCTTTCGAATACCACCATGTCATGAATGGTCACCAGACGTGGGAGTCGTGGTCCCATAAGAACTTTGAAGTCAGGTCCATGATAAAGGGCGTTCTTTTCAAAGGCCCCGGTCCAAGGCCATAAAAGTGTGACCTTCAGCTTAAGAAAGTCCTCGAGGGCTTTTTTCTTTTTGTAGCGTGAGAGCTTAAGAACGGGGACCAGTTTGACCACTGAGTTGGTCTTAAAGTTTTCGATCAGTTGAAGCATGTAAACGCCAACACCCGTGACCTTCTTGGGGTCGAGGCTGCTGATGTCGAAGTAAACGGTGATGACAGGGGGCGTCTCATGTTCCATAAATACTAGGTATCACAGGGATTAGTTCCTGACCAGAATCAAGAGTTTCGCATTGCATTTTAGGCAGGCGAGGGCTAGTTTTTTCCCACTATGATTTACGACTGTTTTGCATTCTTTAATGAGCTTGATCTTCTGGAAATCCGCCTCAACACCTTGAACGACGTTGTGGATCGTTTTGTGCTCGTGGAAGCCACGCGCACCTTTCAGAAAAAAGAAAAGCCATTGTTCTTCGAGCAAAATAAAGAACGCTTTAAGCCATTTCTTCATAAAATCGAACATGTCGTGGTCGATGAGTATCCAAATTTCTTTTCTAAATGGCGTGTGCCAAAAACTTGGGATTATGACGATCACCAAAAAGAAGGCATTCTGCACGGCTTAAAAAACTGCAAGCCTGACGATGTGATCATTGTCTCTGACGTGGATGAAATTCCTCGTCCCGAACTTGTGAGTGAGTTTGCGAACAAACCCGGTGTTAAAGTTTTTCAGCAAAAGCTTTATTACTACTATTTGAACTGTTTCATTAAAACCTATCCAGAGCCGATTCCGTTGGTTGACGGTTATATGCCTTGGTATGGAACGGTGATGTTGAATTACGCTGATATCAAAACGATTAAAAAAACTCGTCTATATCGCGAAAATCGCGTGAGCACAGATAAGGTCACAATTATTCCCAACGGAGGCTGGCATTTTAGCTACCTCGGTGGAGCGAAAAAAGTGATCGAAAAAATCGAAGCCTATGCTCACAAAGAGCACAATAAAGGTGAGTTCAAAGACCCTAAAAAGGTGGAAGAAATCATCCGTAAGGGT
>JBJTMR010000041.1:0-15433 GCA_046070625.1 Bdellovibrio sp.
GTTGTCGGACCGAAAGATCCCGACGCATAACCCTTCGGAGTTTTTGCAGGGCCCGCATAATAAACTGCAAATTTTTTAAAGTATTCTGGAACGCCTTCTCCGCGATCTACTTTTTCTTTAAGTTTTGCATGGGCAATATCACGAGCCACAATCATCGGCCCGTTTAACATCACACGTGTTGCAACTTTTTGCGCCGAAAGAACTTTCAACGTTTCTTCAATAGGCTGATTCAGGTCAATGCTGATCGCCTCAGCGCCAGAGTCCTGAAGATGATTTGGTAAATACTGCTCTGGATGCAGCTCTAATTGCTCCAGGAAAATACCCTCTTTGGTGATCTTACCTTTAATATTGCGATCCGCTGAACAGCTCACGCCCACACCGATGGGACAACTTGCTCCGTGACGAGGCAAACGAATCACGCGCACATCATGGACAAAGTACTTTCCACCGAATTGCGCCCCGATACCCGACTCACGGGCCCACTGTTCGACGTTTTTTTCCATCTCAAGATCACGGAAGGCGCGACCGCCTTCGCTGCCCGAAGTTGGCAAACCGTCCAAATACCCCGCAGAGGCATACTTTACGATTTTCAAAGTTTCTTCCGCAGAAGTCCCACCCACACAGAATGCTAAATGGTACGGAGGACAAGCCGCCGTCCCCAAGGAAACCAGAACTTCTTTCACGAACTTTTCAAATCCTTCTGGATTCAAAACCGCTTTGGTCTTTTGATGTAAATAGGACTTATTTGCAGAGCCGCCACCTTTGGCCAAGAATAAGAAATTATATTCATCGCCTTGTTCGGAATAGATATCAATTTGCGCTGGCAAATTCGTGCCCGTATTTTTTTCATCAAAAAAGGTAACTGGAGCCATTTGCGAAAAGCGCAGGTTGCGTTTTTGGTAGGTATTAAAAACACCTTTAGACAAAAACTCTTTATCATCAAAGCCCGTAAAGACGCGCTCCCCTTTTTTTCCCACAACAATCGCTGTTCCCGTATCCTGACACGATGGGAACTCCATTTGAGCCGCGATGATGGCATTTTTCAAAAGATCGACTGCGACAAAGCGATCATTGGCTGATGCCTCAGGATCATTCAGAATTCGTTCCAGCTTTTCCAAATGAGCAGAACGCAACAGGTGGGATACGTCACTCAAGGCTTCCTGAGCAATCAACTCAAGGGCTTCTGGAGCTACCACGAGGATTTCTTTATCACCCAGCTTTTGCACGCTGACATGTTCTGAAGAAATTTTACGGTATTGGGTTGTATCTTTTTGCTTTTCGTAAAGGGGGGAATATTTAAATGACATGCAACTAAGAATACGGCGTCGCAATAACGCGCGCAAGCCTCGGTGCGGCTTTTGGGATGGGTAAAAGAGGTAGGATTTGAACACCGTGATCACGGCCTATGTGTGGGACCTGAGGGCTCTTCCTTGCTGAGAGAGCGGGTCCTGGGAGCTTCACCGAGGTGAGGAGATCATTCTTGATGTCTCCTTCTGAAACCCAACATATCAACCTAGACCTATAAGGACAAAACGATAATATTTGTCCTTTCCATAAGTTTTGCTTATGGGTCGCGACTGTAAATTCTCCCCGAGGTTTCGCAATTGTGAATGCTAGCCCCCCTCTCAGCCTCGTGATGCGCTGAATTTATAGACATCTGAGGTGGTTCTTAACGAAATCCTAAAGGTTCTTAACCTTTTACGCACTTCAATGGATTGCAAATCCCTTACTTTTCCTTTACGTTGACCACGCAAATTTATAGCGAACCCACTCCGGAAAACATCGGAGTGTTTATGGAGGCTTCCATGGCTTTGTTACTCGTGAGCTTATGTCTTGTCGCGGTGATTATTCTTTATTTCAGCAATAATCCGCTGAATCACACGCGCAAGTTCATGTTCCGCCGTTTCGTGAACTGGTTCCCATTGGGTATGTCCTATGCCTTTCTATATATGGGTCGCTACAATCTGAATGTTTCTAAAAACGCCATGGGCGAAATGATGACCAAGGAACAATTCGGGGTCATCTTTGCTTCAGGTACGATTGTTTACGGCCTTTCATTCCTTCTGAATGGACCGATTGTCGATAAAATCGGCGGAAAAAAAGGCATCATCATCGCCACACTGGGTGCAGCAATCATGAACTTGCTCATGGGTGGTTTGACCTATCTTTACCTGATGGGACGTTTAAAAACGAACATGGTCGTAGCGTTTTCCGTTCTATACTCGCTGAACATGTTCTTCCAATCTTATGGCGCCGTTTCCATCATCAAGGTGAAAGCATATTGGTTCCACGTTCGTGAGCGCGGTATCTTCGGAGCAATCTTCGGAACATTGATTTCCTTCGGGGTTTACTTCGCATTTGACTGGGGTCAGGCGATTGTTGACGCCTCTAAGCTTCATCTAACTGGCGAACGAACTGCGTTCCAAAGATTCATCCAACATATTTTTGCAATCGATACAGGTTCGACAGATGCCACTTGGTTGGTATTTACGATCCCAGCCTTTTTGTTGATCTGCTGGGCGTTGGTTGACATGGTTCTTCTTAAGGATTCTCCGAAAGAAGCGAACTTTGACGAATTCGATACGGCAGACGCTTCTTCAAGTGATGACGAAAACGTTGAAATCACTATGGGCTTAGTACTTAAAAAAGTATTCTCTAACCCAATCATGTACACAATTGCACTGGTCGACTTCACCTCGGGAGTTCTGCGTAACGGTATCATGCAATGGTATCTGGTCTTTGCCCATGAAATGGAAAAGGTCGATCCTGCTTACTATGCCTCTTCCGAATTTTTTATCAAAAACTGGGGCTTGTTACTTTGCCTAACGGGTATCGTCGGTGGGTTCGTTGCCGGAATGGTTTCAGACCGCTTGTTCCAATCTCGTCGTGGACCACCAGCAGCTATCAATAACTTCATCATGATCATCCTTCTTTGTGTGATGTCATACTTCCTAATGAAGAGCCCAACGATCGTGGGTGGAGCAGCCGTATTGATGACTCTTGCAGTTATCGGCGTTCACTCTTTGATGTCGGGTACAGCTGCCGCTGACTTCGGTGGTAAGAAAATGACAGCAACAGCTTCTGGTATCGTAGATGGTTGCGTGTACCTAGGATCAGGTCTTCAGTCTTTGTCTATCGGTTATCTTTCCGCAAAAAGCTGGAGTTATTGGCCTCTGTTCTTGATCCCATTCGCGATTGCAGGCCTGTTCCTTGCACTCCGCATGTGGAATGAACTTCCTGAAGCGACTAAGAAGTACATCTTGAAGATGGAGCAAGAGGAAGCTGCCAAACAGCAAGCGATTTTGGCTAAAAATGAAGCCGGAGCAACAAACTAAGCTCTTCCTAAAGGCCCACCAAAAGTGGGCCTTTTCTTTTTCTAGATAAATACTGTTTCCTTACATAAAGCCCTAGCCATCCTTGCCCCTGGTCTTCCGCTCATGCGGCAATAGTCATCAGGAGGATCACCATGAGAATTATCTGGGCCATGGATGCCTTTGAGGATAACAAAGAGCTGAACCAGAAAATGGCGGACTATCTAACAGGTCTCTTTAACGCGACTCATGCAGAGATCGAGCCTCTGTACCTCTTGCGGGAAAACGAAATTGTCCTCCCCACCTATGAGGTCCCCACATGGATTACGGATCACTCCCGAACCGCAGAGGCCCTGTTTAAGGAAGTCCTTGAGGACTACAAGCTTCCATTCCTTTTAGAACCTAAAGTCATCCCCCACGCCTCCCAAAGCCACTCTGGCGCTGCGGAAACGCTTTCGATGTATGCCGCCCGTACTCACGCCGATCTGATTGTCGTCGGCAGTCACGGCCGCCAGGGCTTTCAGCGCTTTATCTTAGGCAGCTTCGCAGAAAGCCTTTTACTGCAATCCGAAATTCCAGTTCTGGTCGTTGGCGCGCAAACCGTCAAACCCATCAGCGCTAAAAATATTCTTTTCCCCACGGAGTTTGGAGACCATTCGAAAGATAACTTCCGCCATGTCCTGAATTTAGCAAAAATGTTTAATTCGCAAATTACGCTATTCCATTGCATCTCACGCCCCGTGGAAAGCCTCTTCGATTTAGACACGCGACCTCGAGTCTACAATTATAAAGGGAAAATGCTGACCCTCGATCAAATCATCGAGCACCAAGTTGAAAACCAAGCGCAACGCGCCCAACACTGGATTACGTGGGCTCAAAAAGAAGGCGTCGTCGCGAACTATCAAATCGACAATACGTTTAGACCTGTTGACGAGCTCATCATAGACGCAGTTCACAAACACGATGTGGATCTTATTATCATGGAGGCCCAGAGCGGACCGATGAGCGCGGCGATTCTTGGAAGCTACACACGAAACGTTGTGCGTAGAGCCGAGTGCCCCGTCTATATCCTGACAAGACACTTCTATGATCGAAGCGAGGATCGATTTATGGACATCCCCGCCCCTTAAGACACTGTTAGGTGCGGATTTGCGACGGGCGCATAGATGCAGGCAATTTTTTATAAGCGTTGTTAAGGTGCGTTTTCAAAGTTGCCTTAGAGATGAATAGCTTTTCAGCGATCTGCGCATTGCTCATCCCCTGAAGAACCATTTGCATAATGCGACCTTCACTGCGAGTCAGACCTCTTTGTTCGAAGAATTCTGCCTGCTTTTGAAACTTATCTTCCGTCTCGTTCAGCGGATAAAGGAAAGTCATAATCTGAGATCCATCATTGACGATCATGGCATCAACCTTACTGCCGTCGATCTCGATGTTTTTAAATAACTTCATTCCTTCGGAGACGGCGGCACACTCTTCCATTTGATGATACAAACTCATACATGCCTTGGTGCAGATAGTTCCTGTTAAGTTGCCACAGGTGTTCAATGAACAGTCATTTTGAAAAAGAACTTCTCTGTTCTGATTCTTAACGCACACACCCAGTTTATTCCCAAGATTCATCACAAAGACCTCCGATAGGACTATTGTTCCAAACTTTTGGAAATGAAACGATGACCGGAATCATAAATACGAATTTATTTTAGAAAAACATTGCACCCTAACTACTGGGACTTTTATGTGTTTTAAAATGTGAGGAAATGCGGATTTATACAAATACGCAGCGCATCGATTGAGCAAAATTTCGAGTACTCAAAATGTATGAAAAGGGCTCCATTCAAAGCAGATATAGAAAGGCGCCAAAGTACTTTACGAGTTTTTATCCTTGTTTTTCAAAATATGAATGCAATATTTTTGAGCAAAAATGACGTTTTTTACTAAAATATACACGTTTTTGATTGCTGCCTCGTAATGATACCTCATATTCGACCCAAATTACCAGAATAAGACGATAGTTCGGACCTCTTGTTAAAAAGTAGTAAATATCTCCCCCTCCTCACCTTGTGAGTATCACATTATGGCACTTTAGTATCCAGTATTGAATGTTAAACCTTGATGTGAAAATATGAACCCGAGCCTAATTAATAACCTCAAGGAGGACAATATGGGTGCCGCAACAATCTCTCACTCGAACCCTGAAAAGAAGTACATGCTGAAAATTCCGGTCCAAAAGCGCTCCAAAGAGACCGTAGCAAGCATTGTTGAATCCTGTGCTCGTCTTTTAGTTCAAGAGCCTTACCATGCTATTACAACCGATAAGATCGCAGAAATGGCTGGAGTCAGCATTGGCTCCCTTTACCAGTTCTTCGCGAACAAAGAAGCCATCGTTGCTGCTGTGATTGATGACCTTCTGCAAAAGGACTTGGTCTATATCGAAGAAAATCTTTCGAAACTGCAAACGACCGATACAGACTCTAAGGTCCATGCTTTCATCGAAATTGGCTTCTCTCGATTCCATGACAACCGCCAGCTAAGAACCGCCCTTCAAGGTGTTCAAGGCATGTTGGACTACTGGGAAACACGTCGCGTGTTCTTTGAACACTATCAAAAAGCCGTTCTTGCTCACATGCCAGAAATCCCAGGCCGTGATCGCGATATGATTGCTTTGTTCATCGTGAGCTCCTTTAACAACATCTTGCAACTAAGCCTTTTGGGCCCTCAAGGACCAGAACGCGAAAATGCAGTCAAAAAAGAAGTCTTCATTTTGATCAGCCGCTATTTAAAACCGTAAAGAGACCGATAAAAAGTATTGATTCCTTTGATCCTCCTCGTATCCTTAAGATTCTGAGGAGGATTTTTTTTGACCACTCGCAAATTTCAAATAAAAAAAATCAACTTCCTACAAATGCTTCCCTCGATCCTTCTGTGGATCGCCTTAGCTTCTCTGATTGGGGTTGCCGCAGGAAGCGCTTCTGCCGGTTTTTTGTTTTCTCTAGACTTGGTTACCGCAACACGTACGAAAGCCCCGTGGCTGCTGTTTTTCCTCCCCATCGCGGGAATTGCAATCGCCTATCTATATTCTCGCCACGGCAAAGGCACGGAAGCGGGAAACAATCTTATTATTGATGAAATTCACAATCCGAAAAAAGTCATCCCATTAAGAATGACCCCGCTGGTTCTGTTCAGCACTCTGGTCACCCATCTCTTTGGCGGATCCGCGGGGCGTGAAGGCACCGCCGTGCAAATGGGAGCATCCCTTGCCGATCAACTCACGCCACTTTTGAAATTTGACGACACCAAAAGAAAAATCTTAATGATGGCCGGGATTTCAGCGGGCTTTTCGGCGGTCTTTGGAACCCCACTCGCGGGCGCTGTCTTCGGTTTGGAAGTTCTTTCCGTCGGTCGCATTCGTTATGCAGCCCTTTTACCTTGTTTTATTGCGGCTGTGATCGCAGACCAAGTCTGCTTAGCTTGGGGCATCCATCACACAACCTACACAATCACAACCATGGCTCCGATGACTTTGGTCAATATCCTCTGGTGCCTAATTGCCGGAGTTTGTTTTGGACTGTGTGCACTGCTTTTTTCTTGGAGCACCCACCACTTTACGAAGGTCTTTAAAAATACAGTCGCAAATCCCCTTTGGCGCCCTTTCTTAGGTGGAATCATTATCATCATTATGGTGATGATCTTACAAACGGATCGCTATCTCGGGTTAGGTGTTCCGGTGATCGTGGAAAGTTTTAACACCACTCTTCCGCCCTATGATTTCTTATTAAAAATACTCTTCACCGTTATCACTCTCAGCTCTGGTTTTAAAGGCGGCGAAGTGACTCCGTTGTTTTTTATTGGTGCCACTCTTGGGAATGCTCTGGCTTGGCTTTTACCTCTGCCGGCAAGCTTACTGGCCGGCATGGGCTTTGTCGCCGTCTTTGCGGGAGCCGCGAACACACCCCTTGCCTGCACTCTGATGGCCTTAGAATTATTCGGCACAGGCAGCGCAACCTTTACCGCCCTTGCCTGCGTTATGAGTTATTTGTTTTCTGGTCACAAAGGTATTTACCACTCTCAAACTATTGAGGTTCACAAACATGCTTAAAAAAATTAAAACACCCTTTACTGAAATGATGGGCATTGATTATCCAATTATTGCCGCTCCGATGTTTTTAGTTAGCAATGCAGACCTCGTATCGCAAGCCAGTGAATCCGGGGGGATAGGAACCTTTCCTGCACTGAATTATCGCCCCTTGGACAAATACGCAGAAGCCCTGAAAGACATTCGCCAAAAAACTAAAAAACCGATTGGCGTTAACATCATCGTCAACAAAAGTAATGCACGCCAAAATGATGATCTAAAAATCGCCCTCGATCATGGCGTCGATATGTTTATCACGTCATTAGGAAGCCCCAAAACCGTGATCGCGGAAGCACACAAAAATGGTGCGAAGGTTTTCTGTGATGTGACGAATCTGGAACACGCTATGAAGGTTCAAGATCTAGGAGCCGATGGCGTGATCGCGGTTGGCGCAGGGGCTGGAGGCCACGCTGGTCCGATTTCTCCTCTGGTATTAATTCCTTGGCTGAAAACGCGTCTGGATATTCCAATTATTGCCGCGGGAGGCATTTCCCACGGGTCGATGGTTGCCGCCTGCCTCGCCTTAGGAGCTGCTGGCGTCAGCGTGGGAACACGCTTTATTGCAAGTCGCGAAGCTCAAGTGGATCAAGCCTACAAAGATGCGGTTGTGAATTCCACGCCTGAAGATATCGTTATGACCACCCGAGTTTCCGGGACACCGGCTGCGGTCATCAATACACCGTATGTGCAAAAACTAGGAACTGATTTACCTTGGGCTATGAAGATCCTTAAAGATCATAAGCTAACGAAGAAATACATGGTTCCGCTGATTCATTTAATGGGCATGAGATCTCTTGAAAAAGCCGCGATCAATCCCACATGGAAAACAGTTTGGAGCGCCGGCCAATCCGTCGGATTGGTTGAGGAAATTCTGAGCGTACAGGAGATCTATCAGAAAATGATCTCCGAGTACGAAGAGAGTGTAAAAAACCTATCCCTTTTGGGCCAGTGATCTATTTCGAACTGACAACGTGAGTTCGTAAGTCATTACGGGCTCCGTTGGATTTTTCGACGGAACGATCGCGTAACCCTTCATTTTTCTTTCAATACGGTCCGGATTGGTTTTTGCCTCATTGATCAGCGCCACAACGGACTCCACTTCATCACAAACAAAATGAACATCACCATCGGCACGCTTGCCGTATTCCGCTTTGAAGTCTTTGAAAATAAAATCAATTTTCTGCTTACTTTCAGCAATAATTTGCACAGCCGGAGCCGCAATAGAAAGCTCCGCCCCCACCCCCAAGGCGCCAAAGTACATGGAATTCAAATGATTCTTGGTTCGATACCCAAGTGGAATTTTGATGACGAATTTTTTGTCCGTCATTTCTTCGACACGAGGGCCGATAAAAACTAACAACGGAATTTTGAATAAGCCATAAGCCGTAAGAAACGCATTGAATTTGAGTTTTTTCATGTCCATGAATAATATCTTAAGACTCGAGGCCAGAGATGGGCTAGCACTTTTCACTGAGCCCAGCTTGTTTTGACTATTTGCACCAGCAGGCGTTTAATATTCTTAGATGACAGCCGCTGATGAAACTCCCTCTAGTTCCCATTTCCTCTTCACAGCAGCTGTCTTTATAACCCCTCAATTTAAAGGTCTTCTAAAGGAAGGGCTTTTCGAGATTGAGGGGTTTCTTATTTATCGAATCCTAAAGTTCAATCCCCAGGAAAAAGCTCCCAATCAAGCAAACAAATACAGCGAACGCCATCATCGCTAAGATAAAATCTTTTTGCTTTAAAAACAAAACACCTGTCATAAAAACCCGCGCTATCGGCAACAGAACCAATAACGCCAACCCAGCTAAAGAAATCAACATTGCCTTATCTTGATTAATCAAAGACCACTGAAGGGATTCAAAAAAACTGCGCGGTTCGTAATTCGAAAAATTCGCTAAAAGATCGCCATTATTGAATAACAACCAAAGCCATCCCACAGCCAGCAGCATGCCCGCAGCCATAACGCCAATGCGTAAAAGCTTACTAATCGTCAGTTCTAAATCATGAAGGGATTGGTTTTGTTTGCTAGGACCACTCATGCTATTGCAATCCTTTGATGATCATTTGAATAGAAACAATTGAAAGAACCACTACAAAGATCCGACGAATCAGCAAAGCCGGCATTTTCACCATAGCCTTTGCCCCCAAGAACGAGCCGATAATAATCCCCACAGCAACGGGTGCTGCAATTTCCGGTCGGATATCTCCACGAAGCAAATAAGCTCCAGCGCTCGCGGACGCCGTCACACCGATCATAAAGTTGGAAGTCGCCGAAGAAACCTTAATCGGCAACTTCATGGCTCCATCCATCGACAAAACCTTTAAGACCCCACTGCCAATCCCCAACAACGCTGATAAAATACCAGCACCGAACATCATGAAAAGCCCCAGGGGAACATGCTCCACCTTATAGGTTTTCCATTGGCCTTTTTCCGGAAAGCCGCCATCCAATTTAAGCTTTTCAGCCCACGGGTGATTGTTATTAGAAAAATGTTCTTCACGTTTTCTTAACATCATCAATGCGGAAAACAGCAGGAACACACCAAACAACAAAAACAAATACCTGGGCTGAATGTATGAAGAAATCAAAAAGCCAACAATCGCCCCCGACACCGTTCCAATTTCCAGAAACACGGCCAAACGCAAATTGGTTAAACTGTCTTTAAGATAGCTGGCGGCGGCGCCCGAAGAGGTCGCAACAATGGAAATCAAACTGGCGGCAATCGCATAACGAATATTAACGTGATAAAGAAGAGTCAGGACAGGCACTACGATGATACCTCCCCCCAGCCCAAGCAAAGCTCCTAAAAAGCCTGCCCCCACTGCTGTCAAAAGAAGAAGTATCTCGTACATTGTATTTCCTTATTTAGGACACTCGTACAAACGAATCAAACGCGCACCAAAGTAAGTCCCTTTTTTAGATAACTGCCACGGTGGGTACGGCAAGAACACAGCTTCTGCACATTGACCTTTTTGCACAATGGCCCACTGACGATCCTCAGACGTGGCGTTGAAGATTTCTCCCGTTTTTGCGTCTTTAATACCCACTGCAAAAGAGAAAACCTTCTCGTTGATCTCACCACCAGCACGAGCCAGCAAAGCAACAGGTAATTCAACACGCTCGACAGCGGCAACTTCACCAATCACTGTTTTAGAAAAGATAATGCTGTAGTTCGCAACAAGCGCCCACACAACACCAACAAGAACCACGAACACCAAAAGGAACTTTAGAAACTTAAAAATTGTTGCCATAGGTTCGAATTATCGGACTTTTCTTATTGAGGTCAACAAAAAGGGTTTATGCTCCCAGGAACTTAAGATTCGGACTCTTTGTGTCAAGCAGAGTGCTAAGGAAATACTTTTTTGCGATTGGCTTTGGTTTCCGAAGATTTTTTCTTTGAGTCCAAACGCTTACGAACAGAGCTGCGTGATGGTTTTGTGGCGATTCTTTTTTTCGGAACAAAAGATGCTTTTTGCAGCAAAGCCTGCAATTTCTTAAGACAATTCGAGCGATTCTGATCTTGATCGCGATGCTCCTCGCTACGAATGATAAGATCGCCTTCCGCAGTCAGTTGATTCTTAAGCTTGTCGATCAGACGCGCCTTTTTATCTTCAGAAAAAGCCTGCGTCTGAAGCAAGTTCCAACGCAAAATCGCGGCCGAGTTGGTGCGATTGACGTTTTGCCCACCCGGCCCCCGCGACCGCGCATAGGTAAAATCAAATTCATGATAAAAAGACGAAACGTCTATCACTGCGCAGCCTTCACGAAATCCGCCATGGCCTCACCAATTTTGAGGTCATTCAAATAGACCTGATAGCGAATCGGAGACGTCGGATTCACCATCGCACTGACGCCGCAGTATTTTGTCATCGACAATGTCACTGCTTTCAGAGCTTGCTCAGGCTTAATATCTGGTCCTTTTATGTGGAACTGAACGAGGATTTCTTTAAATATCGCGGGATAGGATTCCGTCGTATCAGACTGTGCATTCACATCACAGGACTCAAGTTGCACTCTCATTTTTTGCAAAATGGAGGTCACGTCCATTCCGGAGCAAACGCAAATAGCACTCAGGAGCACTTCTTTCGGCGTGGGACCTAGGTCCTTCCCACCAGACTCGGCGCGACTGTCCATCGTGATCTTAAGACCGCGAGATTCAGCTTCAAAAGCCAAGCCCCCAGCCCATCTCGTTTTGCACTCCATATGACTCATAAACCTCTCCCTGCGTCACTCTTGAATGCTACTTTATCCCCTATAACACATGAAGTAAACCCCCGTAAAATTTGCGTTATTTGCAAGAGGCGGGTTACAATAAGCTCAAGTATTGGAAACTTAAAAGGCCTTTATTCTGAAACCTCCGACACTGAAGTCGGCGCTACCTTTTAAGTAAAACTTTGGAAGGTTTTTATGATTTTAATTATTACAGCCCTCGTCACACTTTTTGCTGGCGGCGCTCTGGGATTGGTTCTATTCAAACTCAGCCGCGCTCGCACTCTTCGCCTAGCTCACGAAGAAGCTCAAGATATCATTGATGAAGCTCAAGAGACTATTGACCTTAAAGAGCTTGAGCAAAAAGAGCGGACTCAAGAAATCGAAATGGAAATGTGGACGAAAGTGGAACCTGAGATGTTGAAATCTGAGGGCCGCATTGAAGATCTGCAGGAAGTTGCGAACGAGAAAAAATCCAAAGCGGATCAAATCGTTCAGGAAGAAAAAAAGAAACTGCAAGAGCGCGAAGCTGACGTTAAAGCTCAAGAGCAAGCTCTTAAGGGGCAGGAAGCAGAACTTAATAAAGTTCGCGACATTGAAAGAAATCTTAACAGTGAGTTTGTACAAAAGCTCACCGCGAAACTTAACACTTCGGCTGAAGAGTTTAAAAATGAACTCAAATTGAAAATGGAAGACGAAGCCACACGTCGCGCAGCCCGCCTTGCACAAGAGCACGAAGAGGACATGAAAGAGCACGCCGAAACGCGCGCTAAAAAAATACTTTCCCTGGTGATCGACCGCTTTGCCCGTCCTTATTGCGCAGAACGCGGAATTGGTGCCGTTAACTTTCCTGACGCTCATGTGCGAAAAATCTTCTGCGATCCTGCGGGCAACAATATCAAAGCCGTTCAGGACAGCTGCGGTTGTGACATCATCGTCGAGGAAGGCATGGACATGGTCGGCGTGGCCGGTTTTGACCCCGTTCGCCGCGAACTCACTCGTCGCACTTTGGAACGCCTCTTTAAAGAAAAGAAAAGCATCACTCCGGACCTTATCAAAAAGATCGCAGAGAACCAAAAGAAAGAGCTTTTCAAAAACATCAAACACGATGGTGATTCCTTGGCTAAGGAACTCAAGCTTGATGGTCTCCATGCAGAGGTTCGTCAGATGATGGGTTCTTTGCGCTACCGTTATTCATTCACTCAAAATCAGTATTTCCACTGCGGCGAAGTGGGCTGGTTGGCAGGCCTTATGGCGGCAGAATTGGGCCTTGATATCAAGAAGGCTCGTCGCGTAGGTATGCTTCATGACATCGGTAAATCTATGGACCACGTCATGGATGGGGGACATGCGGTTATTGGGGCTGACTTTATCGCAGCTCGTGGCGAAGCGCCTGACGTTGTTCATGCTGTTAAAGCCCATCACTTTGACGAACAACCCTCCACTGACCACGCGTTCTTGGTTATTGCGGCGGATGCTATTTCTGGGGCACGCCCAGGAGCCCGTCGCTCCACGATTGAATCCTACAATCAAAAAGTTTCAGAACTGCAAGACATCGCTCGCAGCTTCCAAGGGGTTACAGATTGCTTTGTTCTTTCCGGCGGCCGCGAATGTCGCGTCCTTGTGAATGGCAAAAAAATAGATGATACGCACGCTCTTGAGCTGTCTAAGAAGATAGCAGCAAAGATCGAAGAAGAATGTAATTACCCTGGTCAAATCAAAGTTGTCGTTGTGCGCGAAACTGTTGTGACCGAACAAACACGTAAAGAACTCGCATAATTCTCAATATAGAGGCGCTTTCTGCGCCTCTATCCTAGATTTCCCACCTTAGTATCTGAGCTTTTTTGTATTATCACAGACATTTTATTAAGATCCCGCCACGTTTCCTCTTTTAGAAGATTCTCACAACTACTTCGGTTCAAATAAGTAAGACAAAGACAGGAAACACAGGAGAGTCTCTATGGTCCTAGAAACCACGTCTCCCTCACTGGAGAAACAACGCGTACCCCGCGTGTTAGTAATTGATGACAGCTTGGACTCAGTCAAACTGATGTCCCATATTTTGGATCACTATAAATGCGATGTCACCATGGCCTTTGACGGCCAGGATGCCATCCCACTGCTGGCCAACAAACACTACGATCTAGTCGTCCTTGATTGGCAAATGCCACAAATGGGAGGGCGAGACACTTTACTACTGATGGATCGCCTTTTGACAGAAAAGAAGGTCCATAAAATTCGCAAACCTATTCCCGTTGTGATCTATACAGGCCACAGCGAAGAAGAGCTGGATTTACCCTTAGTACGAAACTTTTCTTATTTAGGCTTCATAAACAAGCGCCAAGCGTTCAGTTCTATGATGCGCTCATTCAATTTTATCCTAAGATCTATTTAAACCCCGTCTCAGGCGCGAAAACTGGAGCAGCATTTTTGCTGCTCCTTTTCTTGTCATCAGCATCTATTGTTTGATATTGTGATCCCCATGAAACCTCCCCCCCTGCCGAGTTCACTCGGACGCCATTTTCTTTCTTTTTCAAATAATAGTTTTTCGATCCTGGAGCGCCCGTGGCAGAGCTGCTAGTCGTTCTAGTATGTTTACTTTTAAATATGCTTTTGTCCGGCGCTGAAATGGCCTTCGTGACTGTTCGCAAAGCACAGTTGCAACGACTGACTCCGCAAGACAAGCGCTCGCGCCTGCTTTTACAACTTAAAGCCAATCCAGAGCGCACCCTTTCCGTCATTCAAATTGGCATCACCCTTGTCGGTGCGATCGCTGCGGCCGTCGGCGGTGCTGGAGCTGAAGAGGCGCTTTCTCCGAAACTCGTAGAAATTTTTGCCCTTTCAAAAAGCACAGCCAATGCCACCGCCATCGCGATGGTCGTTTTGCCGATCTCTTATTTAAGCGTGGTTGTTGGAGAGCTTGTGCCAAAAACCTTGGCGCTTAGAAACTCTTTACATATCGCCTTGTGGTCCGCCCGAGGCCTTTATTTAGGCGAGAAATTTCTTTCCCCGGCCGTGTCGATTTTGGAAAAGTCGACACATCTTATCTTAAAGATCTTCAGCCTGGGTTCTGCAAAAGAGACTCACAATGCTGAGCATGACATTGAAATTGAAGACCTTCCCACTCAGACCAAACAGTATATTCTGAACATGGTCAGCGCGGATAAAATGCTGGCGCGAGACATTATGTCCCCGTGGTCTGACGTTGTTTTTATCAGAAAAGACGACGTCATTGAAGACGTCGAAACCATCATCGTTAATTCGGGACATACCCGCATCCCTGTTATGCATGACAATGAAATCATTGGCCTGATCAATAGCAAAGAGTTCTTTGTCGCCCTCAAATACAAGAATATGGATTGGCAGACACTGATTCGACCCGTTTTAAAATTTAAAGCATTTGAACCCGTCTTTAGAATTTTATTAAAAATGCAGGAAGAAAAATCCCACATGGCTGTTATTTATGAACGCGCCAACATTGTGGGGATTGTCACCATGGAAGATATCTTCGAAGAAATCATTGGTGATATTTTCGACGAAGACGACGATGGTTTTGTGAAAAAATTATTGGCATCCAAGTCACGCCGTCGTCCTTAGAGGGAGCGCTGAAATCCGGTGGCGCTTTTGCCATTTTAGATAAAGAAACTCAGGCAATTATCGGCAGTTCGCGATATTACGACTATCAACCAGACAAATCACAAATCATCATTGGTTACACGTTTTTGACCCGCCCTTATTGGGGTGGCAGCTTCAATCGCGAATTAAAAAGCCTGA
>JBJTMR010000042.1:0-7689 GCA_046070625.1 Bdellovibrio sp.
AACTTGTTAGCGCCTTTGCCAACGACGCGGTGGCAAGGGATCCAATAAGAAATTGGATTTTGTCCAATCGCTGTAGAAACGGCGCGAACTGCAGATGGTTTTTTAATTTTTTTAGCAATATCAGAATAAGTGACTGCGGAACCGGAAGGGATGTTCAAAAGTTCCAACCAAACTTTCACTTGGAATTCAGTTCCTTGAAGTTTGATTTTGTGTTTTTTCTTCCAGAAGTTTCCTTTAGTCCATTTTGCAGGAGTGAATTTTCCGACTTTGAAGTTGTAATGAGTTTCAAAGAATTTTGCTAAGTCACCTTCAACAAGCTTTTTGCCAGCGCCATAGCTGCCAAGGAAGATCAACTCTTTACCTTCAAAAGCTGCAAGCCAGTCGCCACAATCAGAAGGAACGTTGTAAATAAAAAATTCTAAATCTGCTGCCATGTTACACCTCATTTTCGGTGCAAGGCATAGCGCAGATTTAGAGAACTGTCACTGATTAGCTGGGGTTGTGATCGGGTGGGGTTAATTCTTCATTGTAGAGAGGGTCTACATAACGGATTCCATGTCCACCGTTTAAAAGCATCAGTTCGGAAACGGTTTCCTTTTCGACATCGTTACGGGTCTCGATACTTAATAATAAATGACCTTCCCGCAATTCCTGGTCCGCCTCTTCCACCAGATTCCATTCGCCAGTGCCCAGAAATTTTTGCACCCAACGGCCCCAAGCTTCTTTGAGGGTGTGGCGGGAACCATTGGCGTCGACGGCATCGACTCCGTAATCTCCCTCATAGACATGAATGTCAGCTTCGTTCCAGCCCTCGCGCATAATAGCTTCGGCGGCATTGCGGGCGCTGTCAGCGTCGTTAAAAAATGCCAGGGTACGATGGCTTGGATACTTCAAGTAATCGGGGTGGGGTAGTTGTTCAATTTCAACCATAAAATTGTTCTCCTTATTCGAACATGCCGTCCATGGTGATATTTTCTGCATTTTCCGATGTCATTCTGAGCTCTTTAAAAAAACTTTTCTGGCACTGTCCACGCAAGAGAGCGTCGATGGCGCCAATCATCGCGGTGTACACGCGCTCTACGGTGACAACATTGGTCGAAGTGATTATGCCAGAGTGAGGGGCCGTCGTTCGTAAGCGACGAAGAAAATGATCGCGAGAATCACAGGACATCAGCCCAATGATTCGCGCCTGTCCGTTACCAGAGTTCAATGCTGCGAGCATTTTTTTAAAGCCGGGCTGATAGACTTTATAATAGCCATTGTAGTTCACTTTGTTTTGCCCGGGGATAAGAACTGGAGGCGCAAAGTCGGGACCACCCCCATTGCGAGAGTGGGCAAAATAAAAGCTGGCATCAGCTCGTTGCAGTGATTGCGCCCAAAAGCTTTCCATATATTTTGTGCGAGTGACTTGAGAGGGGCTGGCGAGATTATTGTCGAAGCTTTCACTTTCGGAGGAAAAGCTCATCAGAATTCGGGCGCGAACTTGGCGGCCTTGGATGTTGACGTCCTTGGTAAAGCTGTAGTCGCCATCTTGGTTAAAGCCGCAAAAGCGTGCATTGCCAGAACATCGCGAAGTGAGGAGGTCTTTGACGGCCTCATAAGCCCCAAGATCTAAAGACGGACTTAAGCCATAGTTGCGAGTTCCGTCGCGAACTTCTTTGCCGATAGTCCAATCGAAGTACCCTATGGAAATACGAATGTCTAAAAAGGAATCGTTGATCAAGGTGCTATATCGTTGAAGGCAGGCTTGTTGTTGGCTCTCGGGTAAGGCGTTGATGTTATCAGTGGGAAAGTCCTCAAGCTTGTTAATATAAGATTTGCCAAGGTTGCGAAAATTTTTTTCGTAAAGATAAGCCCGAGCGTGTCCTAAAATTGGAATCCACAATACGCAAAGAAAGGCAATAAGCTGGCGATGCTTCATAAGAACGTCCTCCATTAGTCGACGTACATAATTTAAATCTTAGGTCTCAGAGGAGGGAAGTTCTAATTAAATGGATTTAATAAAAGTGGTCATGATGCTGACAAAGGTGTAGCAACACGCCTTAAAAAAGCACTGACGGCAGGTGTATAGTCAGCACGGAAGTCACGAAGCCCTGTCAAATGTTCGGCCTCAGGTAAAGACAACTTTGCCCAATCCAAATTGGAATGGGGCTCAAACACTTCATCGATATGATTCGGCGGAATCAACTTATCTTTCCAGCCACGAATCGACAAAATGGGAAAGTCCTGAGGGAATGTGGCCAGATCTGTTTTTAAATCCTTATGCAGATAAGGACTCCAACCAAGACTTAAGGCTGGTGTCAGCGGAATCTTTAAGGGATTCAGAAGAAACGGAAAGTTGTAGGAACGCATCAATCGCCAAGCGGAGGGTAAGAACTGCGCCGTCGGCCCGCTGTCGCAAATCAAAGCAGGAGTATCGGAACAACCCCTGCGAGCCATAGCTTCAATAGCTGCTGCAGAAGGATTTGAAAAAGCGTAGATGATTTTTTTACCTGGGATTTCATTGAGTAGTTTTTCGATTTGAGTCGCGTAAGCATGCTTCAAACCAAATTTTAAATTTCCACCAATAGGAATTTGCGAAAAAACAGTTTTGCCATCGCCTTGAAGTTGAAAGGCAAAAGCATCGAAGCCAAGTTCGTTAACGAATTTAATATGACGAAGTAGCTCGCGTTTGGAGCCTTCATAGAAGTGAACAAAAAAGACAAGTTCTTCAAATTTTTTGTTCTTAGATAAAAAGAACTCCCCTTGGAAGGGGAGTTCAGTCTTTGCTAATTCAGTATAGTCCATGTCGACCTACTCCGGCAGAACCGGAGTCTGCGTTGATGTCCCTAGTGTTTGTGAACAGGGTTCTTTGAAGGCCAAAGATCTGTCCAGTGCGCTGTGCGTCCCTCTGCTTGATGAGCTTCGCCCAAAGCATTTTCAGAAACAATGACTTTTTCAAGGGCTGTTTCTGCCAAGACTTTGCCGCAAGCTTCAACAACGGCTTCTGCATCAATGTGGTGGTAAGCGTAGATTTCAGAAGGACGACCGCACTTAGAGTGCTTACGTACTGCCAAAGATTCTTGGCGAACACCAATGATAGAACCGATGTTGTCCAACAAACCAGCTTCGCCGTCGGCCACGGAAACCACTGGAACGCGTTTGCCAGCAACTGTGATCAAGTCACCTGTAGAAACGTCTTCTGCTTTTCTTAAGTACAAGTTCGAATTTACACCTAAACCTGATTTCAAGTATTCGTAGTCATTTTCATGAGCTTGGATACCAGTCAAAAGATCAGAAGATGTGACAACGATCACGTTCGCGTAGATTCCACGCGCCAACAAGGCTTCAGAAGCTTTGATACCTTCAGAAACCATGGCACCCATTGCGAAGATGTTCACAACGTTGTCGCCTGGTTCGTAACCAGCGTAGCCACGGTAATCGATCAAGTAGTAAGCGCCTTGAAGAACTTCTTCGCGGATTGTTGTCAAAATTGAAGCATCATCAAGTGTTGCAATTTCTTCTTCATTTGCGCCACCAGCAACTGGGAACTCCGCACGAGCTAGCATGCCTTCAAGACCTGATTTGAAACGAGCTTGTTTCTTCAAGAAGTTCATCATGTCTTTTTGTTCCGCACCACGAGTCACGAGGCGAAGCAATGTCCCAGTACGGCCCGCATTGTCGTTCAAGACATGACGTTTAATCGTGTCGCACATGATCCAATCCAACTCGATACAGAAGTACGGTTCCCAAGTGATTTGGTTCGGAATTTGGATGTCAGACTTCCAACCATGTTGTGCACCTTCCGGAGAAAGAGTCACACCTGATGGAGTGCCCACGCAAATGAACGAAGATTTCCAGTAAAGGTTGTAGAAGTATTGGTCCAATGCACGTTTGATGAAGAAGTCATAAACCGTCATCAACGGGATGATTGGAATACCCAAGAAATCACGCATTTTCCCGAACGCGCCCACACAAGACATCACGTTGCCTTCTGCGATTTCAAAGCGAAGGAAACGATCGGATTCTTCTTCACCAGGAACCAAGTCAGGAAGTTTGTGGTCTTTAACGCCCAAGTCAGTTTCGTGGTCGACAACAACTGGAGCACCGAAGATCTTACCATCCATTGCTGGATTCAAGTTCGTTGAAGTGCCAACGTCTGGAGCCATAGAGATGAACAATTCGCCAGGAAGTTTGAATGGCTTTTCGTGGGCAGTAAGAGCTTTTTGGTTTTCTTTAAGCTGTTTGTCATCAAGTGGAGTATTCGAAATACGAGTCAACTTTGCAGTCAACTGACCTAGCATCCACTGTGTATGAGGGTAGCTAGTCATTTTCGTATTGATTTCCAAAGACTGAGGGATTTCGCCGAACTCAGTTAATTTCTTCAAGAAGAAATCTTGGTTTTTCGCTTTCAATGCATTTTGCGCTTTGATTTCGGTGTAAAGTTTTTCAGAGCGTGCTGCTAAGAATTTACCAGCTGCAGAGTTTGCATCCAAACGCTGGTACAAAGTCTCGCCAGTGATGCCTTGCTTCGCTTTCAACTCGATCACTTCTTCTTCTTGTGGAAGAGACGAGTGATTTCCCGGTTGAGCGGCAGACTTCAAGCCCCAGCCTTTCAAAGTGTGAGCGATGATGATTGTTGGTTTGCGTTTGGAAAGTTTTGATTTTTCCATCGCATCAGCCAACGCCAACATGTCGTGACCACCGAAGTCGCGGATTGCATCGAACAATTCTTGGTCAGTAACGCTGTCCAAGAATTTCTTCATGTTCGAATGTTCTTTAGCGATACCTTTTTTCAAAGCTTTCATGTCTTGAACAAGAAGCAATGATTGAAGTTCGTAGTCTTCCAATTCTTTTTCTAGGAAGTTTTTGAAAAGCTCACCGTCTTTTTTCGCAAACAAGGCCTGGCGTTTAGAACCGTGACGAACTTGGATAACTTCCCAACCGTTGGCAGCCATTGTGCGCTCAACACGGTCAGCATCTGTTCCGTTCATGATTTCTTTGTTCGTGATACGGTGACCATCAAGTGATTGACGGTTGTAGTCCAAGATCCAAGTCAATGAACCAAGCTCACGCTCAGCAAAGTCTGGAACGGCTTCATACATTGAACCTTCACGGAATTCAGAGTCACCGCAAACGGCCCAGAAGTGTGCATCTGGAACTTCGTATCCGTGCTCGCGAGCGTAACGGTATGCAAGTGCTGTGTAACCCGCTTCAACAGGTGGAATACCCACGGTGCCTGAAGGGAAGAAGTTGTGGTGATCTGGATCGTAGGCAGAGTGGTAAGATTGGAAAACGAACTCGCTGCCATCAGTAAATTTACGAAGACCGTGCATAGCTTGGTCTGCTTGCTCTTGAGTTAGTTTAGAAAGATCGCCTTTCAACAAAAGATCCAAAAGGTAGTTGTAAGAGTGATCTACTGGGGAGGCGTGCGGCTTGTTGGCGATATGGTCGAAACCAGATTTTACAAGCAAGTGCAATGCACCCATGATGTGAAGCGAGCTGGCGCAAGCTGCAGGGTGACCACCGATTTTTGGGTCGCCTTTTTCTTTGTCGGAACGGTGATTTGCTTGCCAGATCATTTGAGTAGACAAGTAGTGTGCACGGCGTGCGATTACATCTAACAACTCAGGTTTTGCAGTTTTCAAAACTTCTGGTTTTAGATTCTTAAATTGAGAGTCAGCCACGATGGTTCTCCTTAGCTTTTTTCATGTCACATTTACGGCTGGGAACCTAGCATTTCAGAGGGGGCGAGTCCACTAAAACAGGCCTCAAAACTGGGTTCTTTGCTCTATAACTGACGCAGGGGAGTTAGATCAGGGGGGTGACCCCAGATTTTGGGGTCTGACACGCTGGTTAAAGGGGGAAGAGGGTGGTTTGCGAGGGTCTATTGGCGCTGAAAAAGCTGTTTATTTTCAAAATTTTGCAAATCTGTTCAAACTTGGAAATTGAAATCTGACTTTTACCACTGAGCATAGTGGGTTCGTTCGCTTTTAGGCCTTTTGTTAACTTCGGATAGGCTAAATCAGCTGCCTTTAAAAATCCTTTTAATGCTCGAACCAATTTGGCTAAGCGTGTGCCATGCAGTCCTCAGCAGTCTTAATCATGATAAAAACGTAACCTGAATCAATACCAGGACCGATCATTTGTTAGAAGAATCTGTTTTTGGTGATCCATTTTTGATCCCAAAGAGGCATTTTTTGAGACGTCTTTGTATTGCTCAATTTAAATCTTAAAAACGTGATTAGAATTCCGATAAGGTAGGTATGAAAGATCAAACCTCGCCTTTTCTTGTTTGTTTCAGAACATATATGGCGCTACTCGTGTTTGCATTGGGTTCTTACTCAATGGGCGCGCCCGGTTCACTTTCCTATCAAGGACGAATCGTTCGATCTGATGGAACAGCCCTAGAATACTCTCAAGTCAGATTTCAATTTCAAATCACGGACCCAACTGGTCAATGTATGATCTATCAAGAGCTTGTGACTGGTATTGACATGAGAAACTCCGGAGGAGTTTTTGATGTTCCTATCGGCAATGGGACGGTGACCTATCCGCTGACACCTTCCTTCGGAGTATTAGATGCCTTTAATAACTCGACGCCATACACATGTTTTGGAGGCGCGACCTACACACCGATCTCAAATGATGGGCGCCTTTTGCGAGTGCAATTTTATGATGGGGTCGGTTGGCAGCTGATTTCGCCAGATAACGTGATCCGATCTGTACCGTTCGCGGGATATGCTAAGGCAGCTGAGTCGGCACAAAAATTAGGAATATATTCAGCCTCTGACTTTTTGCAAAAGTCGCAAATGCCAGCCAGTTGCGGTGCAAATCAGACGCTGACGTTTGTTTCTCCTTCGAATAACTTTTCATGTACGAATATCGCAATCAGTGGAGCTCAAGTTTCTGGCAACATTGCTGGTAGCTCTGCGGGATTCACGGGATCGCTTGTTGGCGATGTCAGTGGAACACAAGGCGCAACTTCTGTAGACAAGATTAAAGGTGTTGTCGTTTCAGCCACGGCCCCAACGGCAAATCAAGTACTTCAGTTTGATGGTTCAAACTGGGTTCCGGCATCTCTTTCTGCAAGCCCTGGTGGCGCGGCCGGGGGAGATCTTACGGGCAACTATCCAAACCCATCGTTGGCCAATGCCGGCACGGCGGGGACTTATTATAAAGTCACTACGGATGTTAAAGGGCGTGTTGTATCTGGTTCCACGACCTTCACAGAAGCGGATATTTCTGGCTCGATTTCTTGGTCAAAGATTGCCTCGTCTCCGACAACATTGAGTGGTTACGGAATTACGGACGCTGTCAAAAATGGTGGGGGCGTTGGTGTGATGACCTCTGGTCTTGACGCTGCCAAACCAGGGACTCCTGCGAGTGGAGATCTTTTTGTCGCAACAGACTCCCAAAAAATATATCGCTACAATGGTTCGAGCTGGGATCTCATCAGTTCGGCTGGTGGTTCTGGTGGTACGATCACGGCACTGACTTCAGATGTTTCTGCCAGCGGCAGCGGTTCTGTGGCCGCGACAGTCAATTCAGTCGGTGGCTCAACAGCTGCAAATGTGCACAGTGCCGAGTTGGCTGCCAATGCAGCGACTAATTTGAACACGGCAAGTACAATCGTAAAACGTGATGCCTCAGGAAACTTCACAGCAGGAACGATCACGGCAAACTTAACGGGTGCAGCCTCAGCCAACG
>JBJTMR010000043.1:0-2124 GCA_046070625.1 Bdellovibrio sp.
CTGTCCCTCAAGAGCTCCGACAATGCGATCACGAATCGTTCCGGAGGAAAACTTCTGAGATGGGGAATATCTTGCCACATAAGATGCATCCCATTGAGGACTAAGCCCTAGACCGACTCCAGAAAAAGATGTTGTCATCACACCTGAATTCACTGTGAAAGCCACTGTTGAACTAAAGGGCATCACAAAGTTCATAAAGTTCACGTAGCTACTGCCTTTAGGCGCTTGCATGCGCGACAGTAAATTTAGATTCACTTTATAATTCAACCCCGCCCCCGCGATTTGTGGAGCCTTATTGGAATACAAATCAAAAAGAAACTTAGCCGATTTGGAGTAGTTCATGAGTTCAGGCCACACAAAAAATTGGGAAAATCGCGAACCCATGAGCGTTGAAAATCCAGGAATTTGTTCCGAGTTCAGTTTGTGGATCCAGGAACTTGCGGAATAGGCTTCAATCATTACGGCTTTAATAAAATCTGCTGGTAGCACCAAACCGGCCTCACTGCCTTGATTCAGAGTCACGGCGGTTTTTGAAAGTACTAAGGTTTTGGAATTTCCTGTCGTCGAGTTCTTAAACTCGACTCGGATTCGACCTCTTGCATTCATAGCCTGTGTCTTTGAGTCTTCAGTGTACTGATCAATCACCATAGTGGTTGTCACATCAGATCTGACCGACACCAGACTTCGCGGCAAAGAAAGATCTAAGTCATGGGCTGAAAGATACTGGGCCACATATTTTTTTAAAACGTCTTTCTGAGGATTCACAAAGGACGCTGAATCATCAGAGACTTTTCTAATTTCATCTTTTAGAACCACATCGAAGCCTTCCGCTCCTGAACAAGCAAAGCTCCCCATACTCCAAGCACCCGACTTCCAAGACATACCTACGTCTTTTACTTCACCACCAATTTTGACAGAACCGACAGCTGGAGCCAGAGTCAGTGAAAGTTCACCGGCGCCTGATTTCAGCACCAAAGGCACGTTTTCACACCTAGCCTGAATTCTGAATTTCCCTATCATTCCCCCGACCTCTTTTTCGATAACCGTATCAACGGATACCTCACCTATTGTAATCTCCGCCGAAAGGTCCTGAGAAACCAACTGGAGTAAAGCCTGAGAATCAGCCACTGTGGGCTTTTTCAAATGGGTCTTCACCGCAAGTGTTATACCCTTAAAACTTACCGGCACTTGTGAAGTTTGAATAATTTGATCAGAAAGTTTCCAATTTCCAGAAAACTCTTTTGTGGAAAGTGCGTTCCACTTGTCATTGATGAGTTTCTCTTGAAACTGTCGCGGAAGTTGTAATTCAAACTCTGAATCAATAACCGACGAAGAAAATGCATTCTGTGATATCAAGAATGTGAACAGTGTCGCCGATAGAGTTTTTGTTACTTTTATTGTGGTTAGGTTTGCAGTGCGTTTCTTCATGTCCTTAAGTTACGGCTTAACGGATTTTTTCTAAAGACTCTTTTTTCGAAGGACTCGAAAAAAGACAAACGAAGAGGGACTCGCTGAATGAAAATCTGGAAACTGACCTTTTCCGTCAAAAGTATCTGCATATCTTCATTGATTTTAGTATTTTCCCTCACACTTCTGAGTTTATTTGCACTTCCCAAATTACAAACGCAGTATAGTTTGAAGCAATTTCTTCCTCGCGAAAACGCACTCCTTAAGGAAGACGAAATAGCTCGCAAAACTTTTCAACTCAACGATGTGCAACCATTTATCATCACAGCAAAAGTGAAAGACACTGCAGAGTCTTGGTTTCACAAAGGTCGAATCGACACCTTAGCTCAGCTAACAAATTTACTAGCGCATTTTCCAGGAGTAAAAAGCACCCTAAGTCTAGCGACAGTTCAGGGCGCTATAAACAATGAGTCAGGTCTCAGCGTAGGGCCTTTACTCAACAATCTTCCCGTTGATAAATGGAAGCAAGAAACCTTAGAAAACCCCCTCCTATCTCCGACCCTCATATCTAAAGATGGAAAAACCGCCTCTATCCTAGTGAACATTCACGCCCTCAGTACTAAAGACGTAACATTACTTCGCCAGAATCTGGAAGTGACTGCGGAAGCTGGCTTGCCGTTTGCTCACATTGAAATTGGTGGAACACCTGCGGTGCAA
>JBJTMR010000044.1:0-22115 GCA_046070625.1 Bdellovibrio sp.
GCATCTACAAGACATGCTGGATTTTTATCGGCTTATTGGCTTTCAATTCCAGGCCACAAAAGTCGATAAGGGGAGCGAAGTTTATCGCGCTCTGCATGATGGAGTTGAGTTCTCGTTGTATTCAATCAAAAGTGCTCAGAAGTCTCAGATTCCCAGCTTACAGCTCGGCTTTCAAATTACAGAACTAGAAGCAATCGTCGAGAAGCTCAGAAACATTCCGGGCACGATGTGTATTTTGGACCCCACAGACATGCCCGACGGGAAAAAAGCGATCATTCTCGATCCAGACGGCCACTCCATCGAACTCGCTCAAATTTAACTGAATTTCGCCATTTTGTGTCATAAGGCAGGCTGATTTCGTAGTTATGTGGCGTCATGCTAGGCTGCTCCAATGAACAATATTAGCACGCGTCTTTCTCATATTGAAATCAACGTCTCTGACTATTCTAAATCAATTAGGTTTTATGATATGGTTTTGAAGCCTCTTGGTTGGGAAAGATTGGTGTGCACTTCAGATTGCACAGCCTATTGTGACGCTGACTACTATTCAGTTCTCTTTGAAGATCCAGATCGAATGAAAATCGAAGTTGTGTACGCTCCTCGCTATTGTGAAAAAGAGAGTTGGCCCCACAATATCGTCAGCGATTTTGATCCTTATAAAAATACTTGATTGCTTTAAAAGCTTCTGACAGAGAGTGATTCTGATCCGAACCTGTTTCTGCGCAGTCATGAAGCTCGGCGTTGAATACTGTTGCCAACAGATCTTTGGCTTAAAAATGTGCGTTTATCTGTCTTAGACCTCGATTCCTATTTATTTGATACGATTTGCAACTGTGATCGGCTCAATAAAACTCGGAGGGGTGTAAGGTTCTCGTTGCGATGGATCTGATTTCATCAGGCGCTGTAGTGAAATAATCTAGGCAGATACCTTGAGTTAGATTTTGTAGTGTGAGCTTCTTCTCTTCGAGGGTCGATTGTTCCCACGACTGATGTTCGTTGCCGTCCAATAAGTCCTTTTTCGATTGAAGAATGTCTTTCAGTAGCGTGAGAATCGAAACTTGGCATCTTTGCAGGAATCTATCTTGTTGCACAGAGTTTTTAATTGTTAATACCTGATTAAAAGCCACCTGGCTCAGGGTATATCTAATAGAGTTCGAAACTTCCTTCAGTTGTTTTTCGGCAGAAACCAGTTGGGATTGCAATTGATCCTGATCTGTATCCAATGAACTAACGTTAATAAAGCGTCCATTAAAATGCGTTAGTGCTCGAATGCTCTGAGCCTGTTTGACCAGAAGTTGCTCTATAGTCAGAAGACTTGCCAGGCATGATTCTGGGGTCTTGAAATCTAATTCGCCCTTTTCACAAAGTTTTTGATGTTGATGAATGGCAGCTTGATTTAATACAGTAAGTGCCATTAACCTGCTTGAAAGCTTTTTATAGCTTTTTAGTTCGGCATCAAACTCTCTTGTTTGCAAATCGGAAATATCTTTATAGGTGCGAATGATATCCGCTCTAATTCTGGCTTGTTCTAAGATAAAATCTTTTGAGACAAATGCTGCCATTAAATCTTGACCCATAACTACAAGTTGAGCCACGAGGCCGATCACTGGAATTGGCGCTGTCGCCATGGCTATTGCGTTGGCAGTAGCATGGGCCGCTGCTGAATACTTTTGTCCCTCTGTATTTGCATCGTCATAGGACTTAACATTATCTATTAATCCAATAACTGAAAGGATGTTTGTCGCGGATTCTCCGAGTTGTTGTGCGAACTGTTCACCCAATTTTTTCGCCGCTTCCTCTTCCATTTTTTTGATAGCCCAAGTTTGAGTGGCACTTTGAGCGTATTGAGTAGCCATGGCCTCGATAATTGCTTCGAGGCCTGATTTTGAAGCTTTGCTTTCTGCAAAAGCATAACTGGTGAAAATTGTAATAATGAATACGGAAAATATTTTTTTCATATTTAGATCATAGAAATTTTAGTTGTTTGCGCGAAATAATATGGACGATGCCATCGCCAAGGGTGTTACCGATATACAGGAAAAGTGCAGGTGCGGATTCTTTTTCTAAACCCTGAGAGTGCCCCTCAAGTGTAAATGTATTCGAACCGGACACGATAAAGCTTGCTGTGTAAATCATGATAGATGGTAGTGAGTTAAAATCATTGAACTGGGATACAGCTGATTCACTGATTATCTCAGCGTCACGTAACTCAAGTGTCGATGCGTGCATCTCGAATTTTCCAGAAGGAATTTTGATCTTTCCGCAAAGGATCACTCTGTCTGCATTTAGGTTCGGAGGCAGAGTGGTCTTGTCCTCAGGATGGCAGCCGAATGTAACCACGTCGCTATTTTCTGCGAAAAGAAATTTTATGAGTACGTCCGGGTACGCAGTGATAGAAAAATTGCTATTGTCAGATGATGGCTTTTCTATTGTGACATTGATTTGATTGGGCAGCTCAAGTTGATCATCATTCGATTGGACCAGTTGCAAATGAACTAGGCCGGAGGCTCCTTCATAGAGTTCTTTTTTTCGTTCAAATTTTGAAACGACGAGTGGGGCGAGGGTAGGGTTGGTTTCTGCGATTTCTTGGCAAGCTGTTAGAGCTAAAAGGATAAGGGGTAAAAGGTTTGAAAGTTTCATTGATAGGCTCCATTTTCTATTGTTATGGAGATGGGTATTGCATCGCCGATGCCAATAAAAAACAGAGCCAGAGCGAATATGTTTGAATAAGGCTTCAGGCCGCGTCCTTTTTCTAAGAATCCGGATTTTTATCTTAAAAGATCGTCTTTTTGCTCATTGCGAGCTCCCAATTTTTCATATGGTTTCGAGCCAGGGGACCAGCATTTTTGGTAAGAACTTCTGGGGCAAGTTCGCCATTTGCGACCTCATTGGATAGGCCTTCAAGAATGTGGGTAGCAACCCGATCCGAATAGGTTGCATATACTGGGTTTTCTAAAATGGTCTCAATGGCCGTGAACAGTACTTTCCAGTCAACTTTTTCGTGATTTAAACCAATTTCGACGGCGAATGCAAAAAAAGCGGGGCCTTCTTGGTTTGGCTCCCAATAAGCCTTAGCTGCTGTTATCAATTGTCCATACAGATGTGGCTGTCCTTTTGACAAAAAATCAATGACATCCATAGCATTTAGGGTCTGAGTCATTAGTTACCTCCTAAGGCAGACAAGGCATCTTTGATAATGTTCTCGGCCGCAGTGATGTCGTTGCGAGAAGCATTGGGGTTATTTCTAATCCAATTATTTAAAAATGTTACTGATTCTTTGAGCTTTTGGGTATGTAATTTATCGCCGACACGTTCGTTGGTCAGTCTCTCCCACCTATAAGCAGCAGCAGTGCTGCCGTTTCCAACTGTAGAGCCTTCTCTCCAATAGTTTGTAATGAACTTTTTAAGGTTTGAATCCTCAACAATAGGTCGTGCCATCTGCTTACGGAGATCCGTCAGCATTTTTTCATAGGTTGCACGATTGCGAGGAGAAACTCCAGCTTCAATTCTTTTAGATATATGAGCATCGATTTCTATAGCTTTTACGACTGCGCGCTCACTCTCAACGATATGGGTAGATGTGCGAAAAACTTTAATACCTTTTGAGATTTTTGAACCAAATCCGAATGTAACAGCGCCCACGATTGCGAAACCACGGGACCAATTATCCAATATTTCCCCAGTGACAAGATTTCTTCCTGTGAAAGCTTCATAGGTGTCGCGAATGGGGCCAGTGATGGGGTCAAGTCCGATTGCAAGGTCAGCAAAGGCCTCGGCGTACTTTAGGAAAGCTTGCGCTTCAAGAGAATCTCCCCGCACTGATGCTGAGTCGGATTGGGTCAACATATTCAGGCCCCAAGAGCGCGCGGCAATCCTTTTGGGGGAGGTAGAATAGTTTAGACGAAAAATAGTTTCTAGTTGTTTCAGATTTTCAATTAGTTGAGAGTCCTGGCTTGAATACTTATTGGAAATATCCCCGGGGGAACTTTCAATAATCATTTGGAGATCTTTAGAAAATGCTTCGATGTTTGCTCCGGAGGTCAATCGCGCCGACGCGATACCGGATCTGATTTTCTTATAGTTATCATATATGGCCTGTTGATTAGCTTGGTTCTGTGCATTTAATTTTTCAATTTCACCAGTAAACGTGTTATCAAAAATGACCGTTTGATAAACTGCGTGAGCGATGCCTATTGTAATCGCAGAGCCCATTGCCTGAGTGTGAATACCGCTAGAGAAATATCCGGTATTTGAGGTAGGGCCTGGAGTAGACGCTGCTGGCATTTCGCCGGGTACCAGTGACATATGCGACCAGCGGCTGTTTTTGCCGTCGCCACCTGCGAAGATTCCTTGATACATATTTCCTTCATTATCTCTAAAATAGTAAATCTGGCCTTCTTGGTATTGAGTTGTTGTTGGAACTCCTAATTGAAATTCAGCGCCACTTGGGGAATTGGTATCTATCTCTATCGGTATTTCCTGATTTGGTTCCCAATAGGTAGCGAAGGAGTTGATTGAGAAGGCCATCATGACGAGAAGCTGTATTAGTTTTTTCACGGTAGCTCCTTTATGTGAACCTCTACACTTGCAATTTTTATCATAAGATAGGCAATTTGGTCTTTGAGTTCTTTTTCTAAGGAGGTCGATTCTGAATAGAGGCGAATCGCCTTCATCAAAATAGGTTCATATTGTTCAGGGCTCAGTTCTTTAGAGCGGTCATTGCCCACGGAATTAGCTAATAAATCTACCCATTCTTTTTCGATACCCGGGAAGGAATCATTCAGACTTTTAAGTTCTGCTATGACTTCCTCTTGTTTTATGAGTCCTTTGTAGAGTGCCGAAGAAAGGCTAACGATTTGATCGAATGCTTTATTGCGTTGGTGAAGCGTCAAGCAAAGTTTTTCATAAGTATTTTTCTGCTTTAACAGATAGTCGATTTCACTGTTTAGCATTTCCTTAAGGTAAGCTTGATTGTCTTGCTCAAGCTTTAGTTTGAATTCTGCTGTTTGTTTTTCGTAGTTCAATTTAATGCGCGCTATTTCGCCTTCCATTTGTGCGATAAATGTTCCCATGGAAGCTGCGTTAGCGCCGAATAAGATACCACGTTCAATATCGCTCATTGCGTAAGATGATGATGAAAATAAGAGGACTGCGAAGAGAAGTTTTTTCATTTATCTTGATCCTTGAGTTTCTTGTAAGTAAAGGGCGTTGGCAGATGCTTGTTGAGCTCTAATTTCGACAATGCGTGATTCAACGTCGATAATTTCATTATCAATTTTAATTTTTTCAGTTTCTAAAATTGCGGTGAAGTTTTTAAGGGTACTGTCAGTTAAAGTATAAATAAGATCGCTCATTAAATCTGCACGACTGCGGTTGGCAGATTTTTCGAGTGCAGCGAGTTCGTTATTCAGATCGTTGATCGCAGATTCATAATCGGAGTTCATTTTTTTCTCAAAGCTGGTAACAATGGCTTTCATGTCAGTGACTGCGAGCGATGGACGTTCTTGCAGGCCTTGTTTTGCCATGGCATCATTCCACGTGATTTGCGTGTTCAAAGCCTTCAGAGTCGTTTGATTTGTTTGCTTTTCTAGATTTAAAAAATTCAATTGTTTATCGAGGTTTTTTAAAAGGGTTGCGGAGTCTTCAAGAATGATATTTAACCGATTGATTCGGTCATTTTTCTTAAGGTTGTCGTAGTAGTGCTGTGTATTTGAAACTTCTGCAGCATACTTTGCCTGGGCTTCTTGTTCAGCTTCTTCGAGTTCCTTCTTTTTTAGTACCTCACTGTAGCACAACGTTGCCAGGCAGGCGTTGATTGAACCCATGTCGCTTATAGTTTGCTTATTATGTTCAATGATATTTGAAATTCCCGTCGCATTGCCCACGGCGGCTATGGCATCACGGCCTGCATTGGAAACTTGAGTGGCAGCATGCTTTGCACCTTCTGTGATGTCTTTTACGATTTGTGGGTCATCGCCCTTCCACGGACCAATTTCCCAAGCGAATGCTGGGTTTGTAAGTAAGCATGCAGTAACTGTTAAGAGGATGGCTTTTTTCATAAATGTACCTTTACTTGTTAGGAATAATTCCTGTGATATGAGGTGCTATCTCAAGGTTTATGCCATCCGGATAAATTTCAACAATACGCTCTAATTTTAATAATATTAGTTAGTTAGGGGTGGTCGGATTTCGAACCTAGATTCCTAAAATTCGGAATGGGGAGGGGGAATTCCTGAAATTGAGAATTGGGCCTCTCTGGGAGAAGTGAACGTTTGATGCACCTTGATTTCAAGTGACTTGTGAATGATTTTTAGTCTAAAGGATAAAGTACCTTAACCGGGTACTTTATCCTATTTGTTTAAAATAGTTCGTTTAGGCAAGATCTTTCAAAAAGGAGATAAGCATGAATACAAATGCGCTACTAGAACAGTTGAAAGAAATATTGAAAATCAGAGGTATCACTTACAAGGATATCGCTGCAAAATTAGAGATGTCAGAATCGGGCGTGAAAAAGCTATTTACCAATGATGATATCTCAATGAATAAGCTTTTCGAGATTTTGGAAAAGTTTGATTTGTCTTTGGCGGATGTGTTGAAGCTTTCAAAAGGTCATAAGAAAGTGACTAAATTGACGAATGAACAAGAAAAGTTATTCTTGAAAAATTCTAATTATCACAATGCGATTATGCAGTTGGGAGCTTTGAACTATAATATCAGCGAGTTCTTTAAATTGAACCATCGGGTGGGTAAATTACGTTTGCAGAAAATTTTGGACGAGTTGGTGAAAGTCGGGGCTATCCTAAAGACAGATGATGGGTATGAATGTGGTTTGGGCGAAGCCTACACGATGTCGGATAAACTGAATTTTCGAGAACTTCAAGAACTTGGTAGAAATTTTGACACCGTTAAGTTGAAATCTTATTCAAGTCAAAAGACTCTTAAGAAGGAAGCTGCCATCTTTGAGGGGATCAGTTTTATTAATTTGAGCCAAAAGTCAGTTTTAGAGTTAAAAATTGCGTTAAATGAAGTTTTCCATGATTTCTTGCGAAGAAGCACTCGAGAGAAAATGCTTTTTTCTCCTAATGAATTAGTTAATTTAGGAGTTCGGTTAGAAGCCTTGCCAATGAGTTTAACAGAGCAGTCTCCGATAGAGTAAAAACCAGCATAAGAGAAAAAAGCTAGCTTTGCTTTTGCAGAGCTACCTTGGGGATATCTTTCGTAATAACATCGCGTTTCTTGGCAGCGCGGGCGTCGTGTTACCTATACTTCAGCGAGTTTCTGTGAGCGCATCGTAAAAAGGGGCTTTCATCAAAGCCCCTCATTGAACTATCCCCAACAAGAAAATCTATCCACAAATAAAATTCCTGAAGAGATATCTTTGTCGTTCGTAAGCGATGTCATATGGGCTTGAGAAAGGTTCTTATATTTCTGATAGACCTTTTCCAGATCTGCGCAAAAGGATCGGTGAAGATCATCACTTAATGCGAGCTCAAACTTTCTATCAGTCCCATTCTTTGCACCTTGTTTGATTTGGCGAAGAATTGTTTCCAAGATGAGTTTTTCGTAGGTCTTTTCTAACGGACCATTTGGGAGCCACTTAAAAGGAAAGTTGGCCAAAAGCACGATGCGATCCATCGGCATAAGTTTAATAAGTTCGACTTCTTCCAAGAGGCGTAAGATTTTTCTTAAAGCACCATCCGTCAGAGCGAGGGTGGTCGCTACCTCTTTAAAAGTTTTTTTCATGAGTAACTGGCGAAAAACCATCATGTTCTTGGTGTCTTTTGCGAGCAGCCCTTCTTGCTTCTGGCTGAACTCATAAGTTTGATTGCCTTGTTCTTTGCTGATTTCGATCAACTCATAAAAATTTGAATCCAAAGCCAAGGCAAGTTCTTGCAGTTGCTCGATCGAGATATCTTCCCCATTCAGTCGGCGCTTGATGGTGGCTTGAGAAGCCCCGATGCGGCTGCCGAGATCCACATAGGAAAAGCGCTTTGTTTTCATCAGGTGCTTGATGGCATTTTGTATTTTGATCAGCTCGAGGGACATATTTAACCACCTTTAGGGTCATTATATGACCCTTTGTACTTTCATATGGCAATAAAGGTCAATAGTAGATAGATCTTGGAAAACGATATGCCTTAAATCGAAGGCGAGGGGAGACCACATGACAAAAAATATTCTAGTTCTAGCAATCGCATTGTTTGGTCAGGCGGCATTAGCTGGCTACGTTCCGCCAGGCGGGATGGTATCTTGTGATGTCAAAGGTAAGAATGCTGCCGGGCAGGTGTTCACATTCACAGGCTATGGAATTCAGTCGGTAGAAGCTTGTGGGAACGCAATGTACTACTGCAATCAAAATACAGCTATGGTCACTTGTGGCGACGCAGGTTCATACAATGTGATGAGCTTTGATCAGCAAGACCAAGACGCACAGTAGAACCCGCGATATCAGGAATTAGTGTTGAGACTCTCCGTACATTCGATCTTCAAATGCCGCAAGCGCAGCCTTAGCGCCTTCGCCCATGGCAATGATGATTTGTTTGTATGGAGTTGTCGTCACGTCGCCAGCAGCGTAAATCCCTTTTTGAGAAGTACGGCCTTTGCCATCGACAACGATTTCACCAAACTTAGTCAATTCAACAGTCTCCTTCAAGAACTGACTGTTTGGTACTAAGCCGATTTGCACGAAGATCCCATCCAGATCCATTTTTTCGGCCGTATTTAATTTACGGTTGGTGTATTGGATTTGATTTACTTTTTGTCCATCACCAATGATGCGATCCGTTTTTGCCGAAGTCACAATTGAAACATTCGGTAAGGATTTCAGCTTATCAACCAAGATCTTATCGGCTTTTAGCTCTTCGTTGTATTCAAAGACGATCACTTCGCGCACGATACCCGCAAGGTCGATAGCTGCTTCCACACCCGAGTTACCACCACCGATGACCGCGATCTTTTTACCTTTATAAAAAGGTCCATCACAGTGGGGACAGTAGGCAACACCGCGACCCATGTACTCTTTTTCACCTTCAACACCCAGTTCGCGCCATTTAGCGCCCGTGGTGACGATGATTGAGTCAGCAGTCAGGTGTTCGCCGCTTTCAAGTTCGATGGATTTTGATTTTCCTTCCGTGTGGATTTTTTTAACACGGCGATTTTCAAAAGTTTTAATAGGGTAGCTAGCCACGTGTTGATTCAACTGCGCAGCCAACTGAGGACCTTCTGTGTAAGTCACCGAGATCAAATTTTCGATGCCTTTAGTCTCTTGAACTTGGCCGCCGATTTTTTCAGTGATTAAAGCGGTGCTGAGGCCTTTACGAACTGTATAGATCGCAGCAGAGGCGCCAGCAGGACCACCACCAACCACAAGTACATCGAAATGGCCAAGGTCTTTATTCACAGGCTCTGAGGGGCCCGCGTTTTCATCAACACCAAATGTTGCTTCTAATTTTGCGATTAAATCCAATAGTTGAATGCGACCCGAGTGGAACATCTTCGCATTGGCGACCAAACTTGGGACCCCTTGGATGCCCAAAGACTTCACGTCGTCTTGAACATAACCGCCATCGATCACTTCGTGCTTCATTGAACCATGAGCCAATGTGATCAAGTTCAACGCCTGAACCACTTCAGGACAGTTTTCACAAGTCAGTGAAATATAAGATTGAATAGTGATGTTCTTTTTCAAACGTCTGGCGCGATCCGCGATCACACTGTCCAAAGGCTTCCCTTTGCCGTCCGTGTTAAGGATCGCAAGGATCAAAGACGTAAATTCATGCCCGCCAGGAATACCTTTGAAAACGATACCCGTTGGTTGACCTTTATAAGCAATATGAAATTGAGGGATGGGCGAATTGGTAGCCGCTGCTTTAACGGCAATTTTTGGAGAAGTGGAAGCCACATCGTTTAGCATATCCAACAGATCCTTAAGATCTTCGTGGGAGCTGTTTTCGTAAACGAGCTCAACTGTATTTTCAAGAGCTGCGAAAACGGAGGTTAATTGTTCTTTAAGTGAAGCATCTAACATACATCCTCCTAAAATAGAGCGTTTGCGTGAGGTCGAGATCAGAAATCAGAAATCAGAAATCAGAGAAGAGAAATCAGAGAAGAGAAAAGTTCCCGCCGAGAAAGTGGCGGGAACTTTAAGAAACAAGAATCTAAAAACTAGATTTTACCAACAAGGTCCAAACCTGGTTTCAAAGTCGCTTTACCTGGAGTCCATTTAGCTGGGCAAACTTCGCCTGGGTTCGCAGCGATGTATTGAGCCGCTTGAGTTTTGCGGTACAATTCATCAGCGTTACGGCCGATGCCGTTGTCTTGAACTTCAGCTAATACGATTTTACCTTCTGGGTTCACCAAGAAAGTACCGCGGTAAGCAAGACCTTCTTCTTCAATGTGCACGCCGAATGGACGAGTCAATTGGAAGGTAGGATCTGCAAGCATTGGGTACTTGATTTTTTTGATTGTTTCAGAAGCATCATGCCATGCTTTGTGAGTGAAGTGAGTGTCAGTAGAAACACCGTAAACTTCTACGCCGATTTTTTGGAAGTCAGCATATTTGTCAGCCATGTCACCCAATTCAGTTGGGCAAACGAATGTGAAGTCAGCTGGGTAAAAGAAGAAGATTGCCCATTTACCTTTAAGGTCATTTTGAGACACAGTTTTGAAATCACCGTGGTGGAAAGCTTGAACTTTAAAGTCAGGCACTTTTGTGTTGATTAGAGTTTGCATGTATTCTCCTTAGAATAACAGTGTTTATGGCCAGAGGCCCAAATAAGGTCCCCTAGTAGTGTTAGTGACTAGAGGACATCTTTCGTATTTAAGAGTACGGGATCAACCCCTTTTAAGAAAATCAATTAAAAATATAAGTCGATAGATTTTGTCTATCGTGTTAAAATGGTCCCTAGAGGAGATCTCTATGAGCACAGGATCTAAATTAAGCTTTTCTTTGACGCAGATCGAATACGTTATGGCTGTCCATAAGTACGGGCATTTTGCCAAAGCGGCGGAGGCGTGCTTTGTGACGCAGCCAACCCTAAGTATGCAAATTCAAAAGCTTGAAGAGGACTTAGGTGTGGTGATTTTTGATCGCTCAAAAAAGCCCATTTTGCTGACACATGTGGGTAAGAAACTTGTCGCGCAAATGCAGACAGTTCTTTTCGAGGCGCGTAAGGTGGGAAGCATTATCCAGCAAGAGACCAAGGGTACCAAGCAGGGGAGCTTGTCGATTGGCGTTATTCCGACGATTGCACCTTACCTGTTGCCCAGACTGCTTCCCATGTGTGAGGAACTTTTTCCTCAGGTCGATCTGACGATCAAGGAAATGCAGACCCATCAAATTCTTGATGCTCTGAACGATGATGAAATTGATGTGGGAATTTTGGCGACACCAACACAGATGGCAAAGATGTTTGAGTTTCCTCTGTATTATGAACCCTTCTATGTGTTGTGTGAAAAAGATCACGAATACGCCCAAATGAAAAAGATCAAATATCAAAGTCTTCGCATGGAAGACATTTGGCTGCTAGAAGAAGGTCACTGCTTGCGCAATCAAGTTCTGGATCTATGTTCAATTCGCAAAGGGAAAGGCGAGGGACGTAAATACAAGTTTGAAAGTGGCAGCCTTGAGACGCTAAAAAATCTTGTCGACCTTTATGGTGGCTACACCCTGGTACCACATCTAGCGACGGATAATATCGGCAATCGCAGTCAGGTGATTCCTTTTGAACGCCCTATCCCAGCCCGTGAAATTGGGTTGGTTTATCGTCGTGAACATTATAAGAGTGAGCTGATTGAATCTTTGGGAGAAGCGATTTTGAAATCCATTCCCGAAGAGCTGCGTAAAATTCGTCCGAAAGACCTGGACGTTTTGCCAATTGCTTAAGGTGAAAAGAGAAATGCATGAAAGAACGTAAACCCCTTGAAACCCGAGATGACATCAAGGTCTTGGTAGATTCCTTTTATGATAAAGTTCGCCAAGACCCTTTGATCGGTCCGATCTTTACCGATGTCGCCAAGGTGGATTGGGAAGAGCATCTTCCGAAGCTTTATAACTTTTGGGCAGACCTGTTGTTGGGGGAAGACACATACCGTGGTCGTCCCTTTCCTCCACACATGAAGTTGAATCTGATTCCTTCTCACTTTGAACAGTGGTTGCGATTGTTTGTCGCAACAGTCGATGAGCACTTTGTCGGCCTGAAAGCTGAAGAAGCCAAAAGTCGCGCTTTGCGTATCGCGCGGAATTTCATGATTAATCTAAATTTACTGGATTGATGGTTAATTCCAAGAGTAGCATAAATCATTATGTCGAACTCTTTCTGGTCTCCGCTCCTCAGTTTTGATCGTTCAAAAATGGATATTTGGGTGGGTCTTCGCAGCGCTCTGGGCGTGGGGATCTCTATGGCCTTGGGGTTTAAATTGGGATCTCCGACGTTGGGTCTCTGTATCGCCCTGGGAGCACTGAACGTCTGTTATTCTGACCGGTCGGATTCCTATTCTTTTCGTCTTCGCCGAATGTTACGAGCGGCTCTGGTCACCGCTGTTTTAGTTCTTTTTTCGGCCGTGTCTGCGCACAACACCGCACTTGCATTGGCATTAGTCACACTTCTGGCCTTCGCCGCAGGTTATTCTGTGGTGTTGGATACGGTGACGGCGGACCTGGGTGTTGTGGCCATCGCGACGTTCGTTATTTTTGGTGCGGAACCTTTGAGCTTCGATGTGGCCTTGAAGCTAAGTTTGTATTCTTTGTTGGGTAGTTTGGTACAAATGGCCTTGGCCTTGGGGTTGTGGCCGTTGCGCCGCTATCGACCGGAACGCAGGGCCTTAGCGGCTTTGTTCGGAGACATTTCAAAACTTGCCATCTCATCGAGTGACTCGGAAGCAATTCCTGGTGGCAGCAATCAAAGTATTCATGCTTATGAAAGTCTTTCTTCTGTGGCGGAGGACTCCAGTCCCGAAGGGCGACGTTATCGTTCGCTATTAACTCAGGCTGAACGGTTGCGCCTGCGGTTGCTTTCTTTGGATCGTTTACGCAAAAGAATTGAACGTGAAAATCCGGGGCACGAATTCCAACAGATTTTATCTGACTTTCAATTGAAAGAATCTCGCTTGCTGGCCAATGTCGCGGAGGTGATTCGTGATGAGGCCAGTGACAAAGTGGCTCGTGCTTTTTTGCAGGAACTTGATGCTGTTTCAGCAAAGCTACGGGATTTCATTTCGGCACAAGAATCTAACTTTTTGCGCTCTGTTCTGGGGGATGCCTTAAGACAAATGGAAGGCGCAATCGGGCAATCCAGAGCCATCATTGAGTTGGCAGAAAGAACAACGTCTGCGGGGCTTGCCGCCAGTAATCGCAAAGAGATGGCAAGGCCAGCACGTTATCGTTTCCGCGCAACGCTCGAGACGCTCAGAGCGAATTTTACTTTTGAGTCGGCGGGCTTTCGCCATGCTGTGCGTTTGGCCGTGTGTGTGGCCATCGGAGAAGTAATCAGTCATATGATTAAATTGCCGCGGTCCTATTGGGTGCCGATGACCGTGGCTATCGTGTTAAAGCCCGATTTTTCCGGGACGTTTAATCGCGGGCTGTTGCGAATCGGGGGCACCATTATTGGGCTGCTTTTGGCGACAGCTCTTTTCCACGTGTTGCCGGCAACTCCGTTGACTGAAATCCTGTTGATGGTGTTTTTTACTTTTGTGGTGCGATCTGTGGGATCTGCCAACTATGGTATCTTTGCTATATCCGTCAGTGCAGTCGTAGTCCTTTTGGTTGCTTTGACGGGAGTTGCACCCAAAGATGTGATTCTTGCCCGTGGTATTAACACTCTGATCGGTGGGTTGATTGCCATGGTGGCTTATGCCTTATGGCCCACCTGGGAACGAACTCAGCTCAGTGAAATGATGGCGCGAATGCTCGATGCTTATCGAGTGTACTGTCAGGCCGTTGCCAACGCCAGTCTGCGCGAGGACTCATTTTCTTATCGCGAAGTAGAACGTCTTCGCCAGGGCACGCGTTTAGCTCGTTCGGATTTTCATGCCTCGATGGGCCGCTATTTGTCGGAACGAGGCTCCACGGCAGAACATCGAGAATTTTTAGCTTCGGTGACCGCCAGTACGAATCGGTTTGCTCATGCTTTGGTTTCTTTAGAGGCGGAATCGCCGCTGTCCATGCATGAGGGCCAAAAGATCGCTTTTGAGGATTTTATAAAAAAAATTGATCGCACCTTAGTTTTATTGACCGAGGCTTTGCGCGGCAAAAACATTCCCAACAGTGAGTTTCCGGATCTGCGCGCGGCCTATGTAGAGCTGGAAAAAAACAAAGCTTCGGATCAGGACGTTTACAGCGTCTTGTTTTCCGAAACCGATCGAATGACAAACAGTCTTAATACCTCGAGGGAATACATCTTAAAGCGACTTTTCGTCAGCCGTAAAAATCCCGGACCTAAATAAGTCACATAATGTTCTTTGGCATCTGAAAAACGGAGACTCCTTTTTTTCTTTTAGATAGTTCTGTTGCGCTCTATTTTAGAAGAAAGGGGAGGTCTTATGAAGATCACGGTCACCTTTAATTCTCAAGGTCGCCTGCTCGAGGGCAGTTTATTTATTCCAGGTCCTGATAAGACTCACCAGAAATCTGCTTTGTTGTTTGAAGGAGCCATTACGGGTGCGACCTCTCAATATACCGAGCGCTTGGCGCGAGCCATTAGTGATGAAGGCTTTGTGTGTATGATATTGGATCATAGCTTTTTTGGCGATGATGAGGCGTCTCCGCAAGCTTGGGAGTCGCCGTCCAAACGGGTCGAAGATATAAAATCAGCCCTGCACTTTCTGCAAGAGCAGGGCATTGTGGATCCGGATCAAATTGCCGGAGTGGGCGTCAGTGTGGGTGCAGAGTACATAGCTCGTGCGATTCAGCAGACTGATATTTGCCGTGGGTTTTTGATGATTGAAGGGCCCTATGACGATGCTCAAAATTTTATTGGAGAGTTGGATGTTCCTTCGATCGTCATCGATTCGCAAAATTTTGAATCTACGGTGGATCAAACGACTCTCTGGTTGCGATCGCTCTTTGGTAAAATGAGCGGGAGCCATCAGGATTCCATCAGTTGGAATCAGATGGACGAGTAATTCGCCGTCTCATTTTGAAACACGGCACAGGCTTTGTATTTAGTAATTCCTGAAGACTATCGGAAAGGGATACTAAAGCATGTTGAAAGCAAAAGCTGTAGCTGCAGGAATTCTAGTGGTGATTCTAATGAGCTTTCAGGGCGTGAATGCCGCCCCTAAAAGTACTTTTCTCAAGGTGAGACAGCCGCATAAGGTCTCAACCGTTAACAAAACGTGGCTTTATGAAATTTCCCACGATTTGTTGATTGCTACGTCTTCCGCTGAAAACTTGGATTCTCAAGTGCACAGCTTAGTCAGCTATTCGGGGATGGGGTGGTTCCAAAAGTGGAGCAAGGGCTTTGATGAGGGCAAAATTCAGAAACAATTTGCTGAAGACATGAGTGCTCATTTGCAAACTATGACGGTGCTTTTTGAAAAGCACGCTCGTCGTGGACCTTTTGATCGTTTGCGAGAATTTGAGTTTCAAAATTTAGTTCGTCGCAGTGATTATATTCTGTCTTTGGGGATCGCCCGTAACTGCCTTGAGCAAGGACTTGTAAAAAAGGAATTTGCCGGAGAATTTAAAAAGGTTCTGGGATCCTACAACCAGCAACGCCTCCGCTTCGATCAGAAAATGATTTCTATAGCTGCTAAATAAAAAAAAGGCCACTGTTCCCAGTGGCCTTTTTCTATTTTGCATAGAGTGCAGTTTAATTGCGCTCAGACAAAGGAACAACTTTACGTTGTTCAGCACCTACGTACTCAGAAAGAGGACGGATGATGCGGTTGTCTTTAGCTTGTTCCATGATATGTGCAGACCAACCAGTCGTGCGCGCCATAACGAAGATCGGAGTAAAGAAGTCGATCTCGAAGCCCATCATGTAGTAAGCAGGACCTGCTGGGAAATCCAAGTTAGGGTAGATTTTTTTCTTCTCAACCATAACTTTTTCCAAAGATGAATACATTTGCATCCATTTTTGTTCGCCAGTGACGTCAGCCATAACTTGCGCGTATTTTTTCATAGTTGGAACGCGAGAATCGCCAGAGCGGTAAACGCGGTGACCGAAGCCCATTACTTTTTTCTTTTGCGCCAATGCATCGATCATCCACTGTTCTGCTTTTGCAGGGTCAGCGATTTCTTTCATCATATGCATAACCATTTCGTTCGCACCACCGTGCAAAGGACCTTTCAACGCGCCGATACCTGCTACAGTTGCAGAGTAGATATCAGATTGAGTTGAAGTCACAACACGCGCTGTGAAAGTGGAAGCATTGAAGCTATGTTCAGCGTAAAGGATCAAAGAAACGTCGAAAGCTTTAACAACTTCTTTTTGTGGTACTTTACCAAAGCACATGTGGAAGAAGTTTTCTGCCAATGACAAATCAGCTTTTGGAGCAATAAAGTCCAAACCTTTTTTGAAACGGTAGTCAGCAGCAACCATTGTTGGGATTTTCGCCAACAACATCATTGCTTTGTCTAGGTTTGTTGCAGGAGATGCATCCCAGATACGAGCGTCTTCAGCACCCAAGAAAGATACTGCAGTACGGATAGAATCCATTGGGTGGCATTTTTGTGGAAGTGATTTGATCACGTTCAACAAAGTTGCAGAGATATCACGAGAGCTACGTTCTTTTTTAGAGAACTCAGCAAGCTGACCTGCGTTTGGCAATTCGCCATTGTACATCAAGTACGCGACTTCTTCGAAAGAGCAGTTTTCAGCCAAGTCTTGAACTGGGTAACCGCGGTAAATCAAAGAGTTTGTATGAGGGTTTACTTTAGATACAGAAGACGTATCCATAACAACGCCTTCAAGACCTTTTTTAACGTTCATCTTCTCTGGTTCTGGAACGTAATCTGGATTGATATATTCAGCCATGTTTCCTCCGAAGGTACGCCGTACCTATTTGACACGCATTGCGTCAGGTTATGTTTAAATAATGGCTGAGGCTAGCCCTTACCCCCTCGGCGGTCAAGAATCGGAAGGGCGGGAGCAGCGTGGCGAAGTAACAATTAAGAGCCTTGTAGAGAGCGCAGAAGCCATTGTTGCAGTGTTGGTGCGAGTTGTTGGTGCTCTTTGCGACCGCGGGACCACCAAAGGCTTAAGTGACTATTCTTAATGCTTTTAAGTTCGGCCAAAGGAAGTTCAGTGATCTCTTCTGTGCGAAGTTCCTTCAGCACTGCAAAACGAGGGACAATGCTCCATCCGTAGCCTTTGGCGACTGCGGAGCGAATGCCGATAAGATTGTCTACGCTGACCGAGATCTTTTCAATCCTCTCGGGAATATTTAGAAACTCTTCGGCGTTCAGATCTATATGTCGTACAAAATCTTTTTGCAGAAGACTTTCCAACAGTTTTTGATCTTTCAGATTCTTGAGTTCTTTTGCCCAAGACTTTGGCGCAATGGCGACCCATTCTTCGGGGAGTATTTTTTTATAGGCAATCAGCGGATCTACGGGAGCTCCGCATGTAATAATAAAATCGGCCGTACCTTCTAGAAGTTCTGTTTCGAAATTGCGATTGGGAGTTAGAATCAACCAATTGTATTTCCAATTGGTTTCACGATTAAGGCAGGCAGAAAACGGAACGATCACTTGCTCCGCAAGCCACATACTGGAGCTGATGCGCAGTTGCGGCTTTGTATCTAAAAGTCGTTGTTGAGAGATCAACGTGTCTTCGGTCCAGCGATTGAGCAAGTGCCCTTTGGCAGTCAAAACCCAACGACCTTTTATTTTTTCGAGGAGTCTGTGTTCCGCAGCAATTCTTTGGACCTTTCTGACAAGTGCAGAAGGGTCTAAATGAAGGCGCGCCGCCACGTCTCGCAAGGACGAGCCATCGCGGAACTCTAAAACTACCAAACAATCATCGGGTGGAATGATAAAAGCCATATGTTGACGAAAAGTAAATTTGATAGTGCATAGAAGTCAACAGCCAAAGTGAGTCGTCTTCGTTAGGGTGCACTTATTGGAGGATCTATGAAAATGTTAATGTCTGCATTTGTGGTAGTATTTCTATTGATAACTGGTGTTCACGCTCAAGCCGCAATTGGCTGTGTGCCTGGAGATTGTTGTGGGGGAAGATCTTGTGGAACTCCGACACCACCAAGACCACCTAATTGCATGCCAGCGAAAAGCCCTCTGTTTCTAAAATCAAATATCGGAGGCTCTTGCTCTAGTGTTCAGGTGAAAGACTGTTCGGAATGTGCGTCGCACTCGACAGCCTGTGCTCAACATTATGATAAAGAGGGTGATGCAGACGGATTTTCTTGCGTATATTGCCAGTAGATAAAAGAGATCTGCTCGTTAGCAAGCGAGCAGATCCGGGAGAATCGACAAGTCTTAGACGCTTAGGGGTGTGAAGTTAGGCGCTCTGCGGTATTTCAATCTTTTGCAAAATTTCTTGTTTAGTACATAGAATATATATTCTATTTTCAAAAATAGGGAGGGGGGAAGATGATATCAAAACGAGCATTAAAAGTTCTGTTATTTTTTAGTTTTGTTTTTTCTTGTGCGACCCTCCAGGCCGCTTCGGATTTGACGCCTCTTTTTAAGCAGGTATACGACCAAAGCAGAAGCCTGTCTTACCAAGAACAAAAGACTCTTAAAGATTATGACATTTATTTTATCCCTGGAATTTTGGCGGAAAGCTTTATTGGTGGGGATGGGCGATCTTCGGTGCACTTTGATTTCGTGACCCGTGATTACTTTAGTTATCAGCTGAACCTGCTGAACAAGAAATACAACATTCCAGCAAAGCGCCTAGGTATTTCATCTAAGAATGTTGCGGAAACTCGCAATAATATCAAAGATGCCGTTGCTCAGGCTGCGCGCAATAACCGGAAGGTTCTGTTTATATCCCACTCTTTGGGTGGGATCGCTCTTTTAGAAGAGACAATTGAAAATCCAGGACTGCAAAAGGACATTGCGGGGATTGTTTTTATGCAGTCTCCGTTTTATGGCAGCCCGCTGAGCAATATTGTGATGGAGCCGGCCTACGGTTTGAAGTATCTTCTGGCGCCATTGTTTCCCTATGTGAACCTGAGTGAAGCCACGGTGACCTATGTCGGCGTGGAAGCGCGCACGCGATTTATGCAAGAACACGCGGGTGACATTAGCAACCTGATCAGCACTGTGCCGGTCTTCACTTTCTCGACATCCGTGGATAGTGGTTATAGTATCTTTAAGCCTTTGATTGATATTCTAGGGTCGGGCTGTATGAAGAGTCTTAGAGGAAATTGCGTCACAAGTGTATTCTACCCAGGGCCTTACGATAAAAACGATGGCTTGATTCCCTTACAAAGCTCATTTTTAGGAAATGCTGACTACGTGACTCTCGAAGACGTCGATCACGCCGAAATTATTTTAGACGTCCCTTTTCAGAACTACTCTAAAGAGCATTTGACGACGACTCTTTTGAGACTTCTGCTGCAAAAGATCCAAAACTAGGTTCCCACCTTACGAAATGAAGTCAGTTCCGTGGAGGTTCTTAAGGGCACGATGTTCTTGGTGCTCAGAGTAGAATTTTCTGAAGACACGTCTGCTTTAGGTTTTCCTGTGATAATAACATTAAGGTTAGAAACATTCTCACGGAGTTGCTGTGATTGTTTCGCAAGTTGCTCGGCGAATACGGAGGCTTCTTCTGAAGCTGTGGCATTTTGTTGAGTCACTTGGTCAAGATCATTCATGGCTTTTCCCATGAGCAAGATACCAGAAGATTGTTCGTTGCTTGCTGTTGAGATTTCTCCACTCAGATCTGCAACTTTTTTAATCGAAGTGACGATTTCCCCAAAGACAATGCCACTTTGCTGAGCTTGTTCATTGCCTTTTTTAATTCTTGAGGCGCTTTCATTGATCAGGGTCGTGATGTTTTTCGCGGAATCCGCACTTCTTTGGGCAAGGCTTCTGACGGCATCGGCGACGACAGCGAAACCTTTCCCTTGTTCTCCTGCGCGAGCGGCTTCGACAGCTGCGTTCAACGCTAACAGATTCGTTTGAAAGGCAATGTCATCGATCACGGTGGTTATTTCGGCAATTTTTTTCGAGTCTGCGGAAATGACGGTGATCGATTCAATTAGTTGGCGAATTTCCTTTTCACCTTTGACAGCACTTTCACGGGTCGACATCGCCAGAGCAGCCGCTTGTTGGGCGTTGTCAGAGTTTGTGCGTACCATGGCTGTGATCTCTTCGATAGTAGAGACAGTTTGTTCCAAGGAGGCCGCTTGTTGTGTTGAGGCCGCAGAAAGAGCTTGAGAGGAGTCCGTAATTTGAAGCGCGGCTTGACTGACTTCTTCAGCGCCAGTCGCTAAGTCCTGAGAGACCTTCGAGATTGACCTGGACAGAGAGAATGCAACCAAGGCGCCACAGCAAAGGCCCGTTAAGAGTCCGATGATGTTTGTGACGACCACTATAACATGTGTTTCACTGCTGGTTGCGCGTGCCTCGGCCACCCATTGCTTGCCATTTTTTTGGTGGAAAGTAGACAAGTTTGCAATCGCCTCATTATAAGCTTTTGCATATCGTGGGCAGTCTTCCAGAAAGATCGTCAGCAGTTTTCTGTTATCATCGGGAGTCGCAGACAAATAGAGCTTTAAAGCATTGCCGCCAAGATTTCTAAAGGACACCCAGGTGGTGTTCACTTTTTCATAGAGTTCTTTTTCCCCAGGAAGCATATTTCCAGAAGCATAGATCTTATTTTGAGATTCGTAGTGAGCGATGGCGTCTTGCACTTCTTTGACGAAATTGAGCCCTTGTTCGTGGCTCAGTCCGGGAAGCCCCAGACTGCGAAGGCTGATGCGAATGCTTCTAAAATCTAAATACAATTGATCCGCAACTTCGATTTTGCTGAGTGCGTCCGTAGAGACTTTTTCATAAGATGAACCCAGACTTTTGATTCCCCAGAAAGCGACGCCGCCGACTAGAACGGGGATTGTGGCCATGAAAAGGCACAAGGCCAGCAGTTTGGTTTTTAAACTTACATTTACTCTCATAATCGACTCGCTTCTATAAAATCACAGGCGCGCCGAACGGCGGTCAGAATGTCTTCTCGGGGAGTTGCTCAAAAACTTTACAGGGAAAGAGATCAGACAATATCTTCAAATACTCGCGTTTAGCTTTAGTTTGCACTCGGAAGTAAGTGCTGTTTCTAGAGTGAAAAACTTCAAAAAAAGAGGCGGGTCCAGAAATACAATGGTGTTTATTTTATTTCGACGAGAAAATCTGTGACGTGAGGCGATCTCGGACCTTGAGAGGCCATTATAGAGAGAAGAACGGCAAAAAAAAGAGCAGGGAATCCCTGCTCTTTCAATTTAACAATTAAGATGTCGTCTAGACTACTTCAGAGTGAAGTTGAAAATATTTTGGTCAAAGCTGTTGTACTCATCATAACGAGTTAAAGCATAAAGGTCTTTACGAGTTTGCATTTTATCCAGCAAGCCTTCTTGAGTGCCCTTAGCTTTGATTTCGTTCAAGCCCGCAACCGTCGCTCCCATCGCAAGACGGAATGTCGTCACAGGATAGATCACGATGTTGTAACCAAGGTTAGAAAGTTCAGCGTAAGTGAACAAACGACCTTTGCCGAACTCAGTCATATTCGCCAACAACGGAACAGAAACAGCCTTACGGAATTTTTCAAATTCTTTTTCGTTTTCAAGCGCTTCAGTGAAGATGCAATCTGCACCCGCATCAATGTAAGCTTTCGCACGATCAATTGCCGCATCCAAACCTTCAGAAGCACGAGCATCTGTACGCGCGATCAAAAGGAAGTTCTCATCAAGCTTCTTGCCACGAGCCGCAGCCGCCACTTTACGAGCAGCCTCATCACGACCTACAAGCGATTTTCCATCAAGGTGACCACAACGCTTAGGATTTACTTGGTCTTCAATATGGCAACCAGCAAGCCCCATCTCAATCATCTCTTGAACAGTGCGAGTCGCACTCATCGGTTCACCAAATCCAGTATCGATATCGATAATAGTAGGCAAAGAAGTCGTACGAGCAATCTGACGCCCACGGAGTG
>JBJTMR010000045.1:0-11502 GCA_046070625.1 Bdellovibrio sp.
CTTTTAGATGGTTCTGCCCCTAAATTTGATTTTCAAGTCGGCATCGGGAACGACCCGAACGTGGACCGAATTTCCTTTGATGCTGGCGCCCATGCAAGCACTTTGAGTGCCCTGGGATTGTCTGGCCTATCGTTTGGTACAAAGGATGATGCCAGAGCTGCTTTGCAGAAGCTGGACGATGCACAAACGAACGTAAATGGCACAAGAGCCTACCTAGGAGCCTTGCAGAATCGTTTGACCTCAACGTCTGACAACTTAGGCGTTACGCAAGAGAATTTATCTGCAGCGAACAGTCGCATCCGCGATACAGACATTGCTCAGACCTCGAGCGAAATGGTGCGTAATAATATCTTGATGCAAGCGGCGACCTCTGTGTTGTCTCAGGCAAATCAAGCAAATCAATTGGCGTTAAAACTTATTGGCTAAATGACGTCCTGCTCAATACACGAGCGGGCTCACATCAATGAGTGTATTTCGGGGGAACCCTAGAAATAGCGGAATCCCCACCCGAAGCTGAACAGGTAATACTTAGTTGAAACTTGACACTCGGCTATGATAGAAACTTGGCATGCTGAACTGTCCCCTATGCAAAAATCAAGTTGAAGAACTGAGTCCCTCAACACCCGTCTTACCGGCGTGGATGTATCATCACATCGGCGATTCAGAGCCTCCCCATCAAGTAACCGTGTGCAAAAAATGCGCTTTACGCTTTTCTCGCGAGGCCGCATTTTCCGAAGAGTTCTTTAAAAACAAAGCTTATTTACGCAAAGCTGAAGCCGTCTTCGACGATGGCGTGACAGGCATCGAGTATTTTCATGGCAGCGGGAAAACCGGGTTACTTTATCTGCTGGTGGGGTTGATTCTAAAACAGCACATTCTGGAAGCTCAGCAAGGCCAGGATCTTTTAGGTCCGGCATTTGAAAGACTTGCGAAAGACTATCTAGGGCGATGTTTAGAGGAAGAAAACTACAGTCTCTTGGTGTTTAAATTGCTTGCGATGGAATACTGCCTTGAACATCCCCAAAAAAATCATTTTGAAAAACTGAACGCCATAGAAACATTGATTCTTGGGTATCAGTTCATTCTTCTGACTGATCAAAGGGAGCTTCCCGAAAGTTCCGCCTTTTTCAAAATTTCTAAGCAAAAAGAACTGATCGTCATCGTCGATGATGAATCTTCCGATCCAAGTTTTAAGAATATTCGGAAGTTTGCAAAAACGCGGACCTAAAAACACCCGCGCATCCTGCGCGGGATTTCACACTATTAATTTCGCCAAGGAATTAGTACGCCGCTTTCCATTGTTCGAATCGGCCAGTGTCTGAGTTCAAAGCAAAGCCACCACCATATGATTGGTCGTCGTTGATAATTCTGCCTTCGGCATAAACTGGTCGGCTATTATCGATCACACAAAGGTAAATGTTCTCTTCACTAAGATGGTCAACAATCTCATAAGCGCGAACCATATTGTTATCATCAAAGGACAGCGTCGTTGTGTAGTTTACTTTATGGCCTGGATCAAAAGGAACTCCAACCAGGGAACCAAGAACATCTCCTAAACCAGCACTTCTTTGCTCACTGACTGAATTAACGACAAATGAATGATTGGCAGAGTTGTAGTCCATATTCTTCAAGTTGAAACGAGGAAGACCACGCACAATAGGTTCATAGATTGATGAGGAGCTGTCGCTGCCAGTGGCAGAAATAATGACCGTCTCTTTAGTCCACAAAGTGTTTTTGTTAGATTTCTCATCATCGCGCCAGATAATGTTGTAATTATACTCATAGTTAACCTTACAAACTTCGCCATCAGTATTTTGTCCCTTGTAAGTGACTTGCATATGGATGTTCTTTGCGTTGGCGGTAGTGCCCCCGGCACTGCGAATGGAATGAACCATCTTTGCTACCATATCATTAGTAATGTCCGTGATAGCTTCTCTTTTTCCAAAATCCGCGTGTGCAATAGTGCTTACTAGCAAGGAACCTAAAATCATCAGTTTTGCCAACATGAAAAACTCCTCCTGTCGTTTGTTATGGGCCTGTTATAGACCATCCGTGTCAGCAAGTGTGAAGAAGGCTTGGCAGAATTGCGCAAATTCTGTCAAAGGCACAACAACAGTGCCCCCTTAGGCGCCGACGAGGGTCTTTAATAAAAAAGCCTTTTAAATGTCTTAGCCCTATTGTAGAAATGAAATGTGGCGTTTGAAAAACAGGTCAATCCATTCGGAGAACTCGCAAAGACCAGTCAAATGGTACAAACCACCTTAAACTTCGACTGGGGACAAACTGAAATCGGCCCCATCGAAAACTGGGATTTAGGTTTAATCACTTCTTTACGCATTCTATTCAGCTGTCCGATTGGGATGTACTGCACCTGGGGCCCTCAACGCAGAGTATTCTATAATGATCCATACATTCCGATCTTAAAACATCGTCACCCGCGAGCCTTAGGTTCACGTCTTTCTGAAGTGTGGCCCGAAGTTTGGGACCAAGTGGATGCCATTGCCAGCAAAATAGAATCCGGAGGATTTGTTCTGGCTTCTGATGTGCAATTTGACATCGAAGTCGATGGAAAGCCTCAGGGAAACTTTTATACTTACGGGAACTCTCCTCTGTTTAATGCCGAAGGAAAGATTTCTGGAATGCTGTGTACGATTCTCGATACGACCACGTCGGTGATCAGAAATCTTGCGACGGAAAAAAGGTTAGCGCGATCCAACCAAGAAGTCCGATCCGAGCGAAGAAAGCTGCGCACAATTTTGGAAAAAGCCCCTATTGCCATGGCCGTCCTCGATGGTCCTGAACACCGCTATTCAATGACGAACGACTGCTATCGTGAACTTTTCATAGGTGACCGCGATATCACGGGACAGACAGTGAAAGAAGTTTTTCCTATCTTAGAAAACATCGGTTTGATCGCACAGCTTGATGAAAGCTATCGTACCGGAAAAGTCTTCGAAGCTAAAAACTTTGAACTTCATGACCGCCGTGCTGATGGTGTTGCATTTTCAGTCTTTGCCGACTTTGCTTATCAACCAATTTACGATTCGAACGATCAAATCGAAGGCCTTGTCTTAGCACTCAACAATGTCACCGACCGCGTGATGGCCGAGCGCGCCCTTCAAGCAGCAAAGGACGCCGCTGAAAATGCCAACCATGCCAAATCGGCATTCTTGGCGAACATGTCCCACGAAATCCGCACTCCCTTGGGAGTCATTCTGGGTTTTGCAGAAGTTATCGGCACTCAGGATCTTGAAGCCTCAGAGAAAAAAAACTATCTCGACATCATTCTCCGCAACGGAGCATCGCTGACTCGTATCATCGATGACATCCTGGATTTATCCAAAATCGAAGCTGGGAAATTCGAAGCCCAAATGTCGCCCGTGGATCTTACGAATTTACTTCAAGAAGTCCTGGCCATGTTTTCAGACCAGGTCTCCGGAAAAAATATTCAGCTGAGTTCTGCCTTAACTCAAATCGCAAATCTAGTTGTGGCGACAGATGCAGTTCGCGTTCGTCAGGTGTTGATTAACCTGATCGGCAATGCGATTAAATTTACTTCTGAAGGTTCCGTGAAGGTTTCTGGCCGGACCGAGCCGCTGACCGAAACACGTAAGAAAATAATTTTCGAAATCGAAGATACCGGTATCGGCATGACCCAAGAACAGGCTGACCGCCTGTTCCAGCCATTCACGCAAGCAGATTCAAGTTCAACCCGCCGCTTCGGTGGCACGGGCTTAGGTTTAGCGCTTTCAAGAAATTTAGCGCATGCCTTAGGCGGAGATGTCAGGATTACTCACTGCGAGCCTTCTAAGGGCAGCACCTTTGAATTTACATTCCAGGCTGAGGATGCCAACCAGCCCGTGGCAGTATCCCCTGCTAAAATTTCGGCCACCGAAACAAAAGATCTGCTTGCTGGGTTCAAGGTGTTGGTCGTTGATGATTCGCGGGATAACCGGGAACTTATTAAAACAATTTTAAATAGTTCAGGGCTTGAGGTTACCGAGGTCGCCAGCGGTGAAGAGGCTCTTCATCAAGCCTTCAAACAGCCTTATGATCTTGTCCTGATGGATATTCAAATGCCTGGGCTTGATGGCTTCGGCACCCTTTCAGAGCTGCGCAAGCGCGGATTTAAAGCGCCTATCGTCGCCTTAACCGCCCACGCAATGAAAGAAGATAAGGACCGCGCCCTCGCAGCGGGATTTGCAGACCATCTGACAAAACCTATTGATGCGAAAATTCTTCTGCAAGCCCTTCAGTCTCACCTCACCCGGCAGTAATCACCCCCCTGCGGGACCCCCATCGTGCAAGAAATCCATAGCCCAGGGACTTTGCCTAAGCCTTGCGGCCCTCCCCCGACGATTTGCTTTGCAATCTATGAGGTTCAATAGCAAATTGCTGTAAAATTTCTCCAGCGAGACGGATAGATCATGAAGAGAACTGCTGACCTTATCGACACAGCCTTTGACCTTAGCTATTTAGACTTCCCCAAATTCCCGAAAACCCAAATCAAAACCATTGGTATCCTTGGCGGCGGGACCGCGGGTTATTTGACGGCGTTGGCTCTGACCAAACTTCATCCGGGAATCAAAACCTCGGTGATTGAGTCGAGTAAAATTCCAGTCATCGGCGTGGGCGAATCGACCACAACGGAAATTGTGCCTTTTTTGCACAGAACTTTAGGCATTGATCCACAGACTTTCTTTAAAGAAGTCCAACCCACTTTAAAATTAGGAATTCGATTTGATTGGGGCTGTCCCGGGGACTATCACTTCAACTTCAATTTTTTCGCCGGCCATCAGCAAGAGTCTTTTTACTATGAAAACTCCATCAACAATGCGAATTGGAGTTCGGTTTTGATGGATGCCAAAAAGATTCCCATCATTCGTGAAAAAGATGGATCTTTCACATCCTTGCTTTCGAGCATTCCGTTTTCTTATCATATCGATAATAAAAACTTGATTCGCTTTTTGAATAAAACACTGAAGCAACGACGCATTGATATTTTAGATGCAGAAGTTGTGAACGTGAATTTGGATGAAAACGAATTTGTGACCTCTTTGGAAACAGCAGAGGGCGAAAAGCTTTCTTTCGATCTTTATATCGATTGCTCTGGCTTCCGTTCAAAAATCTTGGGCCAAGCCCTGAAAACAGAATTCATTCCATTCAATTCCTCTTTGATTAACAATCGCGCACTGACTTTTGAGACTCCTAATAAGGGTGTGATCGACAGTTACACGACTTGCTCTACGATGAACAACGGATGGGTTTGGACGATTCCTATGCGCGGAGAAAATCATCATGGCTATGTGCACTCGACGCTTTACTGCGACGAAGCCACGGCCCTGGCCGAAGCGCGCGCTAAATTTGGTCATTTTGAACACTATAAAATGGTCGAATTCCGCTCGGGTCGCCATGCTCAAGCTTGGAACAAAAATGTTTTTGCCATCGGCAATGCTTATGGTTTTGTCGAGCCTTTAGAATCCACTGCGATCCAAACGGCTGTTCACAGTATCATGACGATGTGTAAGCTCATGCCGAACTCTCATTCTGATTATGCTTCCATTGCTGGGATCAATCAGGAAATCGCGGCGACCTGGGACACTTTCCGTTGGTTCTTAAGCATGCACTATAAATTTAATAAGCAGTTGGATACGCCTTATTGGAAATGGTGCAACGAAAGCACCAACATTGGTGACGCACAAATGATCATCGATCTTTTCAATCAACGGCCGCCTTTAAGCGCTAGCAACTTCGGCACGAACTCGCCTTACACGGCCCTAGAAGCGTTGGTTTTCAATAGCTACAGCTATGACACTCTTTTGTACGGACAAAAAGTTTTGACCAACCCGCCAGCAAAGCCTGCCATGACCAAAGAGGAATACTTAAGCCGCATTCAATCTTACCAAGAACTCACGAAAAAATCTTTAAGCCTCAAAGAGCTTTTTGACGGTGATTATCTTTTCGAAGATGGCATTCTGGAACAGCTCTTTGAAGATCCAGATACTTGGATTGTTGAAACTGAAGCTTAGCCCTTAATCACTCATTACGCAGCAAAAGCCCGACGGTAAGCTGGCCGAGCTTCACCGCGGGTAAGGGTCAAGGCTTCCGGCGCAAATTTTTGTCATTAAATAATGGCCTTTACGACAAGAAAATATTATTTCACAGTCGGCTCAGAGGCTTCAAACTCACCATCTCCATTCAGATCTCGACCAAGATTTCCTTCGGTGGAAAAACCTTCAATCATGCACGTGTATATATCCCTGGCGGAAGGATCGATCAGAGGACAAAGAGCTGTTGCTGAAACGAACTTACTATTTTCATTGATCTGGGCCCCCGCGGTAACTGCAGAGAAATCAATCTTCTTAACGAGATTAGCAAGTTTGATCTGCAAAAGGAGCACATCAGATTGTTGAGCCGCTACGAGGTTTGCCCCTGACACAGACATCTCAACTTCTGACTGAGTCGTAAAGGTAAAGGAATTTCCATTAACTGTCCCGTTGATAAAAATAGCGTTCCCACTAAGTCCATTGGGAGCTCCTGTGGGCAAGGTACTCACACGACTGAGTTTATATTTCATCCTTCTGAAATCACTATTAATCAATGCACCCGAAGCCAGAACATCCGGAGTATTGGAGAACATGTCCACCGTAAAAGGACCCGCAAATTCAACCTCGGAACCATCGACTTCTCCGTTATCAACCGTTTCGGAATATTTAAATTCGATCTCTCCTAAAGAAATCCAGAAATTAGAAATCGCCAAACTGTTATTATTAGCATCGCTCATCAAAGGCGGTGGAGCCTTAGCCACAGTTTGTGGCACAAAGAGATTGAACAATTTGTGAAAGAAAGATTTAACCACCGTAGCGGTACTTCCCGAAGATGTCATAGATATGCTTACCAATGGATTCCCGGTGGAAGTTCCCTTGTTGGCATTGCAACTGACTATAATGAAAGTAAATACTAATAAAAGAACTTGTTTCATTTTTCTTTTTCCTGTTTTTCAGTCATCGGAAAGGAAGCCAGCTCAAAATGATAGACTTCCTTTTCTGCTTCCGTACTTTGTCCCAAAGCTTCAATCTTCTTCAAGGCCTCATCAAAGATCTCTTTAGCCTTCTGAAACTCCACTTTTGAAATTGCGACAGTTCGTCCCAGTATATAACGCTGATCCCGAGCCACTTCATGAATGGACCGATGGGCCATATCCAAAACCTGCCGATGAAACTCACCCAGACTGATCTTGTAGACACCCTCTTTACATTGCAAATCTAAGTCAGGCAGAGCCATCCGACCATTCGCTCCCCGCGCAATCAGTCCTCGGTCCAATAGAAAAGCCACAGCCTCATTCACCTCATGTAAACTAATTCTCCCACGCAAACGCCCCTGAATCCATACCGGATCTTCCTGAAAATCTGGCAACAACACCATTTCTCGAATTGCGACATAGTACCACTTTGTAAGGTATCGATGGGTATCATGCTCTTTGCGATTGGCCTTCTTATAGGCAGAAAGTCGAGCCATTTCACTCAAAGCTTCAACACGGGTTGGAGCTGATTCTGATTCTCCCACCGTATGCAGAAGCTCCAAGAAGCGTCTTTCCTGCTGCGAGAGTTTCAAGTGAATCAGGAGCTTCTGCAGCGCCTTCTCAGTCAGCCTTCTTTTACCACTCAAAACCATCGACAAATAACCCACCGACAGTTCTGATTCTTTTGTGATCTGGCGGAGACTCACCTTTTTGGCAAGCTTCAGATAATCAAACCAGTCATTCAAAAAAGACCCAACGTCCTCGTATTCGAAGACGTTGGGTTGATGTAGTTCTGGTTTAAGTTTCTTAGCTTCCATCATTTTATAATCAGTCTATTTTACTTTGTTTTCCGTTGCATCAAGACTACCGCTGTGGTCAGAATCTTCACCAACATCCGCATGTTTCTCTAAACCTTTGCGCATACAAGTGTAAATGTCATTGGCACTGGCATCGATATTAGGGCAGAGGTTTGCAGCCGCATGGCGATTGCTCGAACTAATCACCTCGTTGTTCGCAACCGTCGACATATCGATCTGCTTAAAAATGTCAGAGAAGTTAATCTCCACTAATACCTGACCACCATCCACAGGGGTCACTGCCGCTGGACCACCCACATTCAACTCTGTGCCATCATCAAACTGGAACACAAACACTCGGGAAGCACCCCCGGTTCCAAGAGTTCCAGCCACGTATATACTATTAGAGCCAAGAGCCGCCGGCGCACTTGCCGGAACTGCTGCACCACCCGCCTTCTCAAGCTTCATCTTGATGCGCTGAAAGCCGCCTGCAGGAACTACTTGAGAATCCAATGCTGTCGGAGCGTTGGATAGCAGATCAACAAAGTAGGGGCCACGAAATGAAATCTCCGCTCCGTCTACTTCATCTGCCCCCGGAGTTTCGGTGGCCTCAAATTCCACTTCCTTAATTACGACCCACGCACTGCTCAAGGCAATACTCGTTCCGACTGAATCCACTATTGCCGACGGAGTCAGAGCATGAGCTTTTGGCATAATCAAATCCAAAAGAGAGGGTCTCATAGCCACTGTCGCGGCCTTATTAGATGCTGTCATACCTAAAGAAGAGGTAATCGTATCCGTAGAACTTGTACTGCAACCAACGGCCGCCATCGAAAAAGCCATCGCCGCCGCTGCACAAGAAACTTTAGTCATGTTCAATTTTTTATTTTCCATCTTAAATTCTCCTTGTTCATAAACCGCTCAAATCCATCTTTATCGGGATGCGCTTTTTCTTTGCCTGCGGCCTTGACTCCTTCAAAACAACTCAGCAAAGACCCAAGAACAGATTATCAACCCCTAGAGAATTTCGATATAAATTTCACAACAGTGAACATCAATATTTTAAGAATCATTTTTAACGTATAAGTTTCAATATGTTATAGAATTATCATATTGATATTTTATTTTATGTATTTGATTTTGTGAACACGTATTAAGGCTGTTTTCTCAAAACAAGACCCACAAACAGCAAGGGTGGGCCTTGATCCGCTTCCAACGACGAGCTACCTCGACCTGGAAGACTTATCCGTTAATCGCCAATTGCGCAGCAAAAGCCCGACGGTAAGCTGACCGAGCCTCGCCGCGGGCGACATAGGCCGCCAGGTTCGAAAACTCTTCCAAAAGACCCGAAGTTTTTAATCGGAGCAGGACCGACACCATAAGCAAATCGCCAGCACTGAATTCCCCATCGAGCCATTCCGCCTGACCCAGGCGAGCAGAAAGTTGTTTCAACCGAACGCGAACACGATCCATCACCAGGGGCAGACGTTCCTCGCTCCAGGGCTTGTCCCGTTCTAAAAGCTTCGCATTCACGAGCTCAAGGATTGAGGGCTCTACTGAGTTGAGCGCGGCAAACATCCAACTGATCGCGCGCGCACGAGCATTGATATCCGCAGGCAAAAGTCCCGCATGGGTTTCGGCAATATGAAAAACAATCCCCCCTGATTCGAAAAGAACCAGCTCCCCTTCTTCATAGGTTGGAATCTGACCGAAAGGATGAAGCGCCACATGCTGAGGCTCTTTAAGCGCCGCAAACGAAACCAAGCGAACCTGATAAGGCTGCCCCACCTCTTCAAGCGCCCAACGAACCCGAGTGTCGCGCGCTAATCCTTTGCCGCCATCAGGCGAGCGCTCAAATGCAGTGATGGTAATCGTCATCGTAAATTTTCTCCTGGTGACGATGATACCTCAAGATGAGGATAACGACAGTCATTTGAAAGAGAATACTCGCAAGATGCTATTATCTCTTAAAACTGTGGTGAATACTCCCTATACCAAATGGCATTGTCAGTGCCCTTCACGAAGACCATCATATGCGCTGGCCCGGTGGATGTGGCTCCAGGTCCCGAGGTCAGGATACCTCCTAAGGATTCCCACTCGGACCAACCTCCCTTATAAAACCACCTGTGCCAAAGGGCTCCATCCGTGCCACGAGCAAAGACATCCAACCGACCGTTCACCCATGAACTGACATCGGGAGCATGAGTAATAATACCACCAAGAGATTCCCATTTTGACCAGCTGCCATTGAACCACTTGTGCCAGAGAGCATTGTCGGTTCCGCGCACGAAAACATCCAAGCGCCCTGGGTCGGATGAGGTGACTGCGGGATCAGAAGCCAAAATTCCACCCAGTGATTCCCATTGAGACCAAGCCCCATTCGTAAACCATTTATGCCAAAGGGCATTGTCAGTCCCCTTCACAAAAACATCAAGACGACCCAGCGCCCATGACGTCGCAGCAGGCCCACCATAAAGTCCACCACCTAGCGGATAGAAACTTCCCCAAGTGATGCCGTTAAAGTAACGTCCCCACAAGGCACCATCAGTGCCGCGAAAGAAGAGATAAATATATTTGTCTTGGCAGGCCAGTGCCGGCGAAGAATCCGTTGCGCCACCGTTCAAACTCCAACCGGTCCAACTTGAACCATTCCAGTAGCGAGTGTGCACCTGATTATCAACACCTCTGGCTGCAATAAAAACAGCAGAGTTTGCCAGCGCACAGGCCGCGGGATCTGAGCTCGAAAGAAAATCACTACCACCCAGCGTGGCCCAACCCGACCATCCTGTTTTGGGTTCTGCTAATTGAGGGACCTTGGGAATATTCTTCGCGAATGCGCTTAAAAGAAAGGACTCAAGTAAGAAGTAAAATATCAATGCAACCCATTTGATTCGCATAACCACCTCCCGTTCTTAGCGAACAGTTGATACCGTCATAATACCATGGGGGGAAAACCCCAGATAAAGCAAACACACGGTTTGCCAAATGGCTGCAAGAAAAAGTGCTGAAAGAAAGGAGACCTTTATCCGGCCCCACTCAAGTAAGTACAAATAAATTAATGTTCGCTATTTTCCGCACTGAGTCTTTTTGACAAAAAAGCGTACAAACTGTCAAGCCGATGAATTGAGTTTTAAGGACCTCTTACATAAAAAGAATTTGATTTTCATAACTAGGAGTTCTCATGAAAAGAATCATTCTTTCTTTATCCTCGATTTTATTTATTTCACTTCAAGCTCTTGCTGTTGGCAGCCCGGAAATGCAGGCACAGGGCACTTTACAATCCGGAAGAGGCGCCTGCCAAATTATCGTAACGAAGCAATTCCCTGACGAACCTAACAATCCCTTCTATAGAGTTTCATTTACGACAAACGACTATCAATTCAGGTTTTCAAATGAAATGCTTGATAACGGTTACTTAGACAAAGCCTCTTCGCTATTTGAAAAAACTGGCAGAAGCTACAGCATGGTGATCGCCCCTATCTTTCCTTACCCTAAGCTTTACTATGTGACTCTGACAAATTTGGAAAACAATACTTTTGAGATCAAAAGAACGACTCTGATTTTCGGAATCGAAACATTTTCAAATTCTGATGTATGCTTGATTGAAAATAGCAACTAACGTTCGCCTACAAAAAAGCCTGTTCATCCGTGGACGGGCCCACTGACAGTCCTGCGCTGCCTGAA
>JBJTMR010000046.1:0-21853 GCA_046070625.1 Bdellovibrio sp.
TTCTGTATCAACCAAACTACTAGCTTTACGCTGTTGTTTGTTCGAATATATTTAATTTGAAATTGTGAATGCTAATTACTCAGCATTCAAAGAGCCCAAAAATCTATTTCTTCTAGCTATTCAGTTTTCAAAGAGCGAACTTAACTCGTCGTTAATATTTCATTGCGACGAGGTAGACGGTTGTATCTAAGGCCGAAGCCGTTGTCAACAACCTCTTAAACATTTTTCTCAATTTTTTTATTTTCAAAAAATTCAGAAAATTGCTTAAGGTTCAATTCCGCACAACTACTATAATATTATTGAATACAAATCAATAAGTTAAAGTGGCTGTTTGTGTTTGCTTTCAAACATAAGCGGCGTTGAGGTCTCGATTTATAAGCCTACTACCCCAACCAGGCAAGGGCTTTTTTAAATAAATTAAACTGCAGTAAAATCCGGCAAAAACTGCAATTTTTGCCGGGGTTTTGGGCAAAAAGGTTGCTGCAGCGCGAGAGTGCTCCTTGTTTTTAGGCATTATTCCCCGGGCGATATTCTTTTAAATGCTTACTTAATGAGAGTTTTTCGGGTTTTGGTGTATTTCCACCACGGTTTTGGGGTGCCGCCGTTCATAAAATCCACGGCGGCCATCATTGTATCAGCAACACAAGGGTCGTGACGCTGACCCATCACTTTTTCCAACTTATAGTATAGAGCAATGCCATCCTGCCCTTTTAACTGTGTGGGCTTTAGAATGCCAATCGCTCGCAGATCCTTTGCAATAGAGGCTCCTACGTTTGGGATTTGCTCAAGTTCGGACACCTCTGAGGCATGTTTTGCTTTCCTCATATATAGATCCAATCCGTCGATAGCATTACGAAGAGCTCTATCTGGGAGTTAGCGGCAATCCAAGACAAGGATCTCCCCGTTATATGACAGATAGTTTTTTCCATAGGTATTTAGAGACAAAATGGCTCCCCGATTCGATACATCTCCAAGAGCTGAATCATTCATGGCGACAATTTTGCCGGCATCATGAAAAAGAACTAAATATCGCTCTGTCACTGTGCCTTTTGAAACCACCATAGTCTCTTCACCGCCGTCTACAGAAATGGACACACTCACCGTACTGTCATCGCTCACGCACTTTAGCTCTTGGGCGAAGGACACAGAACTCGTAAAAAGTCCAACCCCTGCAACTAAAGCCGTAATTGAAAATGTTCTCATTATATTTTCACTCCCACTGTTAAAGTCATCCACTTGCTCTGCCACAAAAAATTTAACCAGGCGAACTTAGGAATCCTTTTTTTGCCAAAGCACACGCTTTGATCTTTAGAGAATTCTGAGTGGCCTGGTCAACTTACAGTTTCAAAACAATTTGTTATGAGCTTTAAATGCCCTTATAGGAAGTTATCCCCATCTGTCCGTAGAGGCACTTTGTTATCCTCCACATACCAAACTGGAGACGTTGATACGCCCTCATCCATATGCTGAAGAGCACCTAAGATCTCTTTATTGTCGCTTAAATCATTATGTGTCGCCACGTGGAGCTTGCTTTCGTCTTGGCAAGGTCCGTATTTTTTAATTGCGTTGATAATCACTGGCACTCGGCGGCTTCCAGCTTGGGGTCTTAAGACATCCCAATAAGAACCTCTGGCAAAAAGTGCTTTTTGATTTTTAAGTTGGCTATTCAACATGATCATCGCGCAACGGAAGGAACCTTCCGCCGTTTTACCATCTCCATTGCGACAGTCAGAACCGCTCGGGACATAGCCACCTTCTTTTTGAGAATGAAGCTGTAAGATCCCCACTAGCTGACCATTTGGTCCCTGCGCCGCTTTTTTATTAGCGGTGTTACAAGAGTTTTCAAAGTGTGACATTGCATTGAGGACCAATACCCAAAAGTTGGCTTTATCCGTATCCTTCATTTCTTGATATGTTGGGCAATTCTTAAAAATATCCGGCGTGCCACTTTGCAAATAAGTGAGCTCCTCACTCATAAAGAACTCACGGATACTATTAGCCCACGCACCAAGCTGTCCATTATCCGCAAACTTACTGCATTGTGGAGCGAAGTTGAAAGTTTGATTAATCCTTTCAATACTGCCGGCAACGAAGAAGATATTGTTTTGCATTCTGGGACCATTAGGAGTCTGAACGGTGATGCAATCTGAACAAGTAGATCCTTCCGTCGTATTAGTTAAATCCTGCCCCGCCCACGATTTCACGGGCAATGAAATCGCTAATACGCCTGCCAAAAGCATTTTTTTTACCAACATACTTTGCCTCTCTTTAAATCTAACAAGCTAACACTTGAAAAACATTTTTCGTCACTCAGCACCCGCAAACGGGTTTAATTCTTCATGACGGCTACATTGTTTTGTTATGCTTGTTTGGTGCCAAGAAGCGCATTAGCAGAAAAAAAGACGGCGTCTCAGTTTGAGACGCGCTTAAGAACGCCCTTTCGCTGGAATATAACTCATAGCTCTCTCGGAGAGAGCCGTAATTGTTAAGCTGGGATTGACGCCGAGATTTGCTGAAACCACGGAACCATCGCAGATCAACATGTTCTGATACCCAAAGACGCGATGTTTTTCGTCAACTACGCCAGATGCGCCAGTCGCCGCCATGGGCGCGCCGCCTAGACAATGAGCTGTCATAGGGATGTTCAAAAATATTTCGGTTAGCGAAGTCGCAGGGATGCCACCAGAAAGCTTCGCCATTTTTTCTGCAAACTCATTTGCTGCTGGTATAAATGTAGGGATCTTTGGCCCATGAGTCGTTAACTTCTGACGAAATGGCCAATACCAGGGTCTTTTTAGTTTCATCGTTAAAGTGCCATCAAGGGTCTGCATACAAAGAAAGATAATAACTTCTTTGGCCCAATGTTGCGGATTCAACGATTTAAAAAGCTGCACCGGGTGCGCAATTAACATTTTAAGCAAAGTGAAAACCCAAAGGACAATCCGAGTCCACCCTGGCTTTCCTTGAGTCATCACTGTCGTTAACAAGCTCATTGCATCGGAGCCTGCCGGATAGCGGGTGGCTTCGATATGGGTGTGCTCATCAATGTAAATCCCTGAACCAATGGCAATCCCGCGAGATAAATCCTCTTTGGAGCCTGGATATCTGACGCCAATCAAGGATTCCGCATTTGTGCGAACCTGAGTACCAAGGGCTGAAGAAATATTTGGCAGTGAGCCTTTGTTTTTTAGGCGGAACAGCAGGTCTTGTGTCCCTAAAGAGGAGCCAGAAAAAACCACTCCCCGGGTTTTAAACTTCATCCCTTGAGCGGTCGTAACTTCATAGCCAGCACTTCCATCATTTTTACCCCCTAAAGGCCGCACATCGACAACTTTGGTTTCAGGGAAAATCTTTGCGCCATTCTGTTCCGCTAAATAGAGATAATTCAAATCCAATGTGTTTTTAGCGTTATAGCGACAACCAACCATACAGCCGCCACACCCGATACAGGAATTACGCGCGGGACCTTTCCCATCAAAATAAGGATCCGGATACAAAGTGCCTGGCTTATCGCCGTCCTTACCAAAAAAGACTCCCACCTCAGTGGGATAAAAAGTCGACTCCACGCCTGCAGCTTGAGCCATCGATTTCAGCTTATAATCTGAGGGCCCCAATATCTTATTGGTTGTCACGCCCAACATTCTTTTTGCGGTCTCGTAATGGGAGGGCATAACCGCCGCCCAATCCTGGAGATCTGCCCAGGAGCCCTGCGACCAGATCTTATCCGGGGGAACTAAAAGTGTATTGGCATAGGTGATGGAACCACCGCCTACGGCATTCCCATGCAAGACCACGACATGACGAAAGAAACTCATGGAGAAAAAGCCTCTCCATTTCAAAATTGGCACCCAAAGCCATGATTTAAGTGACCACGTGGTTTTCGGCAAAGAATCCGGAGTCCAACGCCGTCCCATCTCTAAAACCGCGACTTTATAACCTTTTTCTGCCAAACGAAGCGCCGAAACACTTCCTCCGAAGCCAGAGCCCACTATTACGTAATCATATTCAAGAAGTTCATTCATGTGAGCCCCGTCTTTGTCCCGCGAAGTTAGTACCTAACAAATAGAAAACATGGGTGCTTTTAAATCAAGTTACTGCGCACAATAGACGATGCAAATCCCCCATAGTCCAGAACTCAAGCACTAATCCTTGGTAAACCTAAAAAAGCTTTCTCGTCAAATAACCAAAGCCTATACTTATATTCGATTTCCAACATGTTCATAGCGAAAACGGAGTTTCCAACATGATGAAAAGCACAATTATTCGCACCACTTTAGCTCTCTCTCTATTGGCCCCGCTCTCTGCCGCTTACGCGGAAGGCTCTGGCGATCAGTATCTCGGAAAATGTAACTCTGATCAGGGGGATTTCTTAGTTTATCAAAATAAAGAGCTACGCACCTTTAAGTTTAAAATTACGGATGGCAACAGCGAAAAAGAAGTGATCTTTGATAGAAAGCTTGTGCGCCTTTGGTATGAAGATGGAAATGGCTATTGGATCTTTAGAAATGGCCGCCACAATGGTGTCTTCTCATGGGACTTCAACTCCGGCTACGGGCACCTAAAATATGTAAATGGTGAGTATAATTACTGGAGCCTTACGAACTGCAATATCAACGATAGCGAAGTGACAGACTAAAACGAAAAAGGCAGATCTTATGATCTGCCTTTTTTATTTTTCTCGCTTTTGTTCGAACTCGGAGCTCTGTTATCGCAGGGGACCTCTTTAACTAACACCATTCCCGAATCAAGTTCGGGACGTATGGGATCTGGCACGCGCTCCTGAATATCTTCGCGAAAGAATCTGGCCGAAAAAGGCTGATCTGGAGATAGCATTTTTTTTATTTCATCTTCCGACAACAAAGACTGAGCATAGCCCCGCATATTCTTAACCGGAGCCATCATCTTCGCGTGTAAGGTCACCGCCCGATCAGCATAAATCTGCACGGCTTCTTCAAGGTCCGGAGATAGCGATAGACTCACCTCGCTCATGGTGCCCTCGTAAAGCTTGATCACAAAATGATCTGCACTCTTTTTTACGACACCATTAATGTTGTACTCTCCGCATTTAAACGCTTCTTCGGCTTGAGCCCCAAAAGCATAGATAACAACGAATGCGATTAATGGAACAGTTTGGAATAAAGATCTCATAGTTTAAAGTTCCTGCATGGATTAGGAGCGGTCGACCCTTTTTGGTACTGAACATAAAGCGCTTCGTAGACTTTTCTTTCAGCCTTACCTACGCTCATCGCCTTCCAATAGAGCTCTTTCGCTGCTTTATCGTAAGTATCCCGGCTTGCTTTCCATTTTTGATAACTCGGCGTTTGCATTAAGACTTCATAGCCACGCATTTCTTCTTTTAAGGATTGCGTAGGGGTTTTGGCATACTGTCTCTTTGTGAGTTCGTATCCACCTTGAAACATCGCCATCGTGCCGCAATATTGTTTTTTCGGAACGAGGTCGATACAAAAACGTGGATTTAAGACGTTAGTTTTATTAAACAGCTCTCGAGCCTTGCTTCGTTCTGTTTCATAGCTTGTAATCGCACTGACAAGATCCTTGTGCGCATCCGCAGCAGCCGACACCCCAATCAGGTTACGAACAGCGCTGAACTGGTTCTTTTCAATTTCCTTCAACTCTTTCGCGAGCTTCACGTAGGGCTGTGACTTGGTATTACAGTTGTCTTGCTTATTACGGCCTAAATATTCGTCCAAAGTTGATCTTTCATACATTGAACTTGAGAGAAACTCAGTGGCCTGAAATGCCTTGCGCCCAGCTTCAGTTGAGATTTGTGGCGCTCCGGGCGATACAGAGTCTTTGGTCAATCTCGCACCCAAGAAAACTTCCTCAAGATTCGCCCCCGGCCTCATGTTGCCAGTAATGAGGGCTCCCGCATTGGAGTAGCCCACATTATTTCCCGCCGTACTGATGACACAAGTTTTATCAGTCCCCAACTTAATGGAATGACCTGAATAACAGGAGTTGTCGACGATCGCTAACTGCACACCTTTTTTTTCGGCTAGATCGCGAACTTCTTTCAGGCGATCTATTTTAAAGGCACCATCCGTGGCAGCCACGGAATGGGTCTGATCCGAATTGCTCTTATCTATCCCGTGAGTTGTTACGGTAATCATTAACTGATCACCTTTACGCAACTCTCCATTCACGATTTTTTGCTTCAGAAGATCAATCTGCTTATTCATATTTGCAGTCGTTGCTGAATAACTTTTACCGCCGCCGACATTTTTAGCGATGGCTTCGGAGGTCCGGTGCCCGCCATCATAGACAACTGTTGGCGCCCATCCTGCTGAGTTCGAAATCTTTCCTAAATTTACCAGAGAACTGTCGAATATCGTCGCGGGACCCTCTGGCTCCCCTCCGGCACCGAGTATTAACATTTCTTTTTTAGCGGAGGCATTGATGCCTGCCATAAGAACAACCAGGGACACAGCAATATGGCGAATGGCAACTCTGTACATTTTCTTATTATCTATGAGATGTCCGCAAGACAGGAGCACTTCGCATTTTCTTAGACTTTCGTCTCCGAGAAAAGGCGCAGAACAAAGACTCCATGCGGCCGACAGAGCGCCGTTCCAAACGAATGAGTCCCCATCAAACATCCAGGTTTTAGACAATTTTTATGAGGAAGAGTAAGAAATACTTCCGTAATTGAATAGGCTAACTACAATAAAAGTTATGAAAATACAGATCGCTGCAGTACTTTTTTTAGGCCTTGCCTCTTTTAGCAATAAAGTTATGGCTTCACCCATATCATGCAATGTTAGGCAATCTTCTTATAACTGTCTTTTGTGTAATTGCTATCATGAAACTCGTGGTGAATCCACGAATGGCAAAGTAGCGGTGGCTAAAGTGGTTCTTTCTCGAGCAGAATCAGACGAATACCCAAACGGTATTTGCAAAGTCGTTTACCAACGTTCGCAATTTAGTTGGACGAATGATCGCATCAACAATAATATCAACGCTACAAAAGCTGAAGATATTGCGAGTCTTGACGAATGTAAGAGCGCTATCAATACCGCCCTTCATGAAGGTTCAAATGGCGTTCTTTATTATTATAATCCCAGCGCGGCACAACCTAAATGGGCTAGAGCATTCACTCTTTGCGGGCGAGTTGAAAATCACGTTTTCTTAACCCCAAAAGGAACGAAATGCCCTAAGAAGCTCGGCTCCAATGGAAAATCAGGCTCCAGCAGCAACCAAGGAAACAAAAAACATCGTGAGGGCGCACGCTAATGAAATCATTTATTGGAATTCTCTTATTGAGCGCATTGTGCAAAGCCGCCCCGATCGTAGGGTCAGCCAGCGACGCATTGGATATTAAAGTTAAAAATGGAGAGGTTGAAGTTGTTCTGCCCGAAGGCGCCAAAAAGACCTTGATCGACTGGAATCCTGAATTTGTTATTTTCAATCTGAAGGACTATAGCGCGACGGTATTGAACTTGATCAAAGAAGATGATCCTAAGGCCGTTCCAATGGCTTTTATTGCAGACCTCGACAACAATGGCGAAAAAGATATCGTTCTATTGGGGAATGATCTTAAGTCACAGTTTGCCGTGGCTTTGCTACAAAAAAACAAGAAGTGGACAGCGGTGGAAGTTGCGACTTGGTCCATTCCTGACATTAAAAAATCAGTTATACCGGCGGCAGATGTAAAATCTACTGTTAAAGAAACCGGAATCCCACTTTACGTGTTCCCGGCCCAAGACGAACACGCTAAAAAGCTAGGGAAAAAGGTTGGCATCCAAACCGAAATATATGCTGGCCCTGCCGATGTCTATGAGATTAAAGACGGAAAAGCAGTAAAGTTCCTTCTTAAGTAGAAGGAGCTCCCCCCCCTTTTTTTTCCAAGAAAGGGGAAACCATCCTTAATTATTTCAAGTCTGATAATTTCATTTGCCAATTTGAGTCAAATATCAACAATATAGCGGGCACCCAAACAGCAACTGCAAACTGGATTCTATACCCGCTTATGACCAATAAAGTAAATTCCGCAGAAAGTATTCGAGGGTTGGCCTGTATCGCAGTCGTCCTCTCACATATCTCCCTCACTTTCTTTCCTCAGCTGCATGGTTTTGGTGAGAGCAAAGTTCCAGAGTATGATTTCCTGAACCTTATACATAACTCGCCTTTTGCTTTTTTCTATTCAGGAACGGGCGCGGTCTTTGTCTTTTTCGTTCTTAGTGGCTACGTACTCAGTCTTTCCACCCTGAAAAGTGACAATGCCTCAAAAAAACTGAAAACCTCTCTTGTTAAAAGATACCCCCGCCTCGCTATCCCAACGGTCTTTTCTTGCTTGGTCGCCTATTTAACCTGGCATCTTAAGATCGATGTTTCTCAGGTTGCAGAATGGGGTGCCGGTTTAGCCGGCCACAATCCAAATATTTACCATGCGGTGTTTGAGGGATCTGTAGCTTCGTTCTTATATGGCGCATCCGCTTACAATTGGGTTTTATGGACTATGCAAATTGAATTGCTGGGTTCCTTGATCATCTACTTTGCTTGCTACTTTTATAGTAAGCAGAAGTTAGCGGTCATCCCGTTCCTTATACTCAGTTTAATTGGGACCTATTTTATTTCTGAAACTGTCTTTTTAGGGATCATTAGTTTCGTACTGGGCATGGGTATCTTTTTATATGGTCGTGAGCTATCAAACAAAGTGGCACTTCCTTTGTTCGCTTTAGGGCTGTACTTTTGCGGGGCTCACAATACGAGTTCAAGCTATAACTTTTTCATTCAGCTTTTGGATGACAGCACCTATGACATGCTTAATTTCTTCGGTGGTTTCTTCATTGTTTACTCGGTCCTAAAGAACGACCTTTTATCACGTTTAGGCGATAAGAAGTTTTTAGTGTTTTTAGGAAAGGTCTCTTTCTCTGTTTATTTGATCCACTTAGCAGTGACCTATGCACTGGGTATTCCATTCTTTAACTTTGTCTATTTGAATTTACATCTTTCATTCTTAAGTTCTGGATTGTTGGCAAGTTTGTTTATCTTAGTATCTAGCATTGTTTTGGCCATTCCTTGCAGTAACTATGTGGACGATTTTGCTGTAAAAGTCTCAAATCTGTTCGCGGCAAGAATCAAGTAAAAACTCCAGGAGTAAACCTGGAGCCTTTCACTTAACTTTCAATACTCCTAGAGAATGCTTACTTTCTTGGGGAATGAGATCACCTGACGTATAACCGTCGCCACTATGACGAGAGCATTTCGTAAGTGGCATCGATGGGTGTCCGTTATTATCGCACTTCCTTTTTTAATTACCATCGTGACTGGGATTATCCTGGCAACCCGTGGCTTTAACTCTTGGGTGCAACCCGAATATCCTCCAATAAAAACAGCCGGCTTGAGTGTTTCTTTTGAGCAAATTCTTGCGGCCGCTCAAAGCATTCCTGAAGCGCAGATTCGAACTTGGAAAGATGTTTCTCAGATCGACATTCGCCCTGATAAAGGAAATATTCGGGTTCGGGCGCGAGCGACACAATGGGAAATTCAAATCGATGGCAGCACAGGGGAAGTCACCGGCAAAGGTATTCGCCGATCTTCTTTCTTAGTCTCTTTACATGAAGGCGCCTATTTCGGTCCCTTTGTTCGCTATGGGATCTTTCTGCCCGCCGCCCTCGGAGTTTTCTTCCTGTTGATCTCGGGGGTTTATATTTTCGCACAACCTTATTTTAAAAGAAAAAATACCCACTAAGGAATATGTCATGAAATTTAGTCAGTTTACTGAAGAACAAAAGAAAGCTTTCGCCAAAGAATTTCGTTTCGGCCTTGAGTCTGAATACTTGGTGGTCAAAAAAGACGATTTCACGCCACTGTGGCACCAAGACCTGACTTTCGAAATCTTGAATGGGATTTTTGAGACGATTTCTTTGGAGGGAATTCCTTCCTGCGATGGTCTTGACCTGGAACCTCCACAAACAAAGCTTATGCCTTTTGTGGTTGAAGGCTATCACCTTCCAGACATGGATTTCCACGCAAAGGAGATCCTCCCTAAAGGCGTCGAAATCCGCACACCGGTTTGCGATAGTTTGGAACACGTTCTGAAAATTCACACGGTACTTCACTCGCGTTTAAAAGCTGCGATGAATGTGCACGGTTATGACATCGTTTGCCTTTCACACCACCCTATTCATTCAAAGTTTTCGGGTCCACAAAACAAGCGCCGCCATGACTATTGGCAATGGTCTATGGAAGTAATGACCACTTATGGTCCGGACATCAACGTCAGCTTTCCAGAAATTCTAGCGGCCCTGGTAAACGATGAAGATCTAGAGGCAAAAATTAACTATTATGGCCCAGCACTATCGGCATTAAGTGCAGCTTCACCGTTTTGCGATGGCTCCCCTTGGGCTCTTAAAGAAGGCTTCGGAAAAAGCTTCCGCATGCATAAACGGAGTTATATTGCTCCTCCAATTGAATTTCATCCAACGGAAAAAAACCGCTATGAGTTCAAAGTATTTGATATGCCGAACTCTCTTGAAGAAATCGAGGCTCAGTTTCTATCCTTCCTCGCTTTGGTCTTAGATGAAGGTTTAAAAGGCCGTGCTAGCAAACAGACTCGCATCTATGATCTGGGGCAAGTAGCACGTCATGGTCTGCAAGCAGAAGACATGATCGAAAGAGCCACAGAGCTTTTGGAGCGCGCGCCGGCGGTTTTGAAAGAATGGGGCTATTCGGCACAAGCTCTGGAAGTGTTTAAAAAACGTATTTTGTCAGGGAAAACTCCCGCTGACGAAATGATTGAGCTTTACCAAAAGAACAATTCTTTAAAAGACGTTTTGCAAGCTCGCAGTCAGTTCAGAGCGTAACTAATGAAAGCGCCTAAGCCAGAGTCCATTCAGACGGATTGCCACCAAGTCGTTCCGGGAGATTGGTTTCTTCCGATGACGATCAAAGACATCAATCAGCACAGTCTGATTCCTTTGGCTTTGGAACGAGGCGCTCTTGGCTTTACCGCTGAGGCCGGACAAGCCCTTCCCACAGATATGGCGGGTGACTCTTTTACCGTCCCTTCCTTACGGGATTATCTTTTCTCGCGGGCTCAGGACCATCGCAAAGACTTACCGACGCAAGTTGCAGTGATCACAGGAAGTGCCGGCAAAACCAGCATCAAAGAAATTCTTGGCGCCATCCTGAAGATCTGGGATCAAGAAAATACCTTTATCAGTCCTGCAAACCAAAATACTAAGATTGCTTTAGCGACTCAGATTTTGCGTTTACCTGCGACTTGTAAAATCGCCGCCTTTGAAATGGGCGCCCGTCGCGTGAATGACTTTCAAGTTCCCTTAAGCTTCCTTCAACCTCAAGTTGTGGCTCTGGCAAATGTCGGCACCGCCCATATTGGAGAGTTTGGATCTCTAGAGAATTTACGCAGCGAAAAACAGTCCGTTCTGTACGCTCCGTCTGCAAAGATCCTTATTTGCAATGCGGATGATGAACAGCTTATGCAAGCAGCCAGAGAGACTGGAAAAAGAATTGTTTCTTTTGGTTTAACAGCCAACGCCGACATTCAAGTGCTTGGTGAAGATGACTTTGGGGTCACGCTTAAAATTCACCAGGAACCCGTTAACCTTTCCTGTCCCATGATAAGCTCTGCAAAGGGACTGAATATTGCAACCGCCGTGGGCCTTGCAATGAGTTTAGATATTCCGCTAGAGACCATTAAACTGGCTCTGAAAGAGCTTAAAGGAATCTCTCGGCGTTTCGATATCTTTAAATGGAATGAAACGACCTGCATTGATGATGCCTTTAACGCCAGCCCTGAAAGTATGAAAACGGGCCTAGCGAAATTATCGCAAATTGCTCGTGGCAAAAGGACGCTCTTAGTTCTTGGGTCGATGGTGGAGCTGGGGACGGAGTCAGAACACCAACATAGAATTCTGGCAGATGTTCTTCGCGAGTACTTCGGTAGCGACATGAATGATAATAAACTCTTCCTTGTCACCATTGGCCAAGATATTCAATTTCTGGTAGAAGAGCTCAACCAAAAATCCCCGAGCCCGGGTTCTATCTATTCATTTGATTCCGTTGATGAGGCGCGCAAATATGTGCAGCAGACTCATTCTGAATTTGATTTTATCTATGCCAAAGGGTCCAAAGCCCTTCAGGTACAAAAAGTTTTTGGAGATCGATAATGTCCACAGGCGGCCTTTATGCTCAGACGTTTGGAAACGCTCAAATTGCCCTTGCCTCCGTCTTAGTATTGATTGCAATGAGCCTTTCGAGATTTCTTAAGCTAGATCTAGAAAAAGATTTTGCCATCGCCTCGTTGCGTACGACCGTTCAACTCATTGCAGTTGGCTACATTCTGCGATGGATTTTAAATAGCAACTCTGGGGCCGGGAATGTCTTGGTTTTGTTGGTGATGACGCTGATCGCGGGGCAAGCCGTGTTTTCACGCCTAAAACACAAATCTAGCAAAAATTATGTTGCAGCACTTGTTGCTCTTTTAGGAAGTGTTTGGCCCCTGGGCTTTCTTTCACTTGAAGTTTTCTTTAGTTCCAAGGCTATTGAACAAACCTCATTCTTTATTCCCTATATGGGCGTCCTTATGGGAAATGCGCTTTCCGCAATCTCTTTAGGGTTTGTTGGTTTAGAGCGTGTACGCACAGAAAGCCTGCTGGAGATAGCCACCTTTAAAGCCCTGGGGGCGAATTCATTTGAGGCTTGTCGCCGTGTTTATCGCGACATCCTTAGAAATGCTCTGACACCGACTCTGAACGGCATGACCGTTGTCGGACTGGTCAGTTTACCCGGTGTCATGGCTGGGCAATTGATCGGTGGTGTAGATCCTCTGACAGCAGCTCGTTTTCAAATCCTGGTCATGTTCCTGATCTTACTGACAGCGATGATAGGCTCCTTGCTTGCCATCATTTTAAATCATTTTTATTTTATGCCGGAATGGCTGACGCAGCAAACGCCCGTAAGGACCTTTAGCGCAAGTGCTGATGAAAAGCTGGCTTTGATTGGCCCCTCTGGTATCGGCAAGAGTCGTCTTTTGAAATCTCTGTCGGGATTAGACGACTACAGCATTCAGCAACATGCGTTTAAAAATTCGGGAATGTCCTTCCGCGAAGAGACAGGAGCCGTGGCGTATATTCACCAAAGAGCCCATTTTATTCCTGGCACGGTGGAAGAAAATTTAAAGTGGCCATATCAATTCAAACAACACCAAAATGAAAAATACAACGGACAACAAATTGCCCGGTGGCTTCAAGAGCTGGGCCTGCCAGAAAGTATTCTGACAAAATCAGCAACGACACTTTCCGGTGGTGAGGGACAGATTCTTCACCTTCTTCGCAGCCTGCAATTTCGTCCCAAAGTCTTATTTCTGGATGAACCCACGTCCTCTTTAGATCCGCAGCGAACGATCCTGGTGGAGTCTTTTTTGAATGCTTGGATCAAGAGTCACGGTGCACAGATGGTGTTAATTTCCCACAATGAAGAACAAACCAAGCGCTGGGCGACAAAAGTAATTGTCATGAATGAAAAGGGACTCGCTCTCGCAGAGTGAGCATTGCAAGCAATCCTCACTCTATCGCCGCTTTTTATCCTCAGTTGCGTACAAAAACCAGCTTGCCTGCGCAAATTTATATGCCAAGCGAATTTTTGATTTACAACCTCATAAGTATGGTATTCACTCGACCCTTTGGTTGTTAAGAAATCGACAAGGGCGTGTCTATGATTAATAAGGTCACTCAAAAAATCCCTCGCAAAGAGTTAGAACAGATTTTAGCCGTGGCCCGCGGAGATCAACCTGCGGATTTACTTATTAAGAATGTCCGTATCCTTGATTTAGTTAATGGTGATATCACCCCGAGCGCCATTGCAATTTCGGGATCTTATATCGCGGGCATCGGCAAAGAATATGAATCCCAAGCCGCTGTTCGCACAATTGATGCAAATAATGCTGTCGCAGTTCCCGGATTTATTGATGGCCATCTGCACATCGAATCTTCGATGATGCATCCCTTTGAATTCGAGAAAATCACTTTGCCACGAGGAACGACCACGGCTATTTGTGATCCCCATGAGATCACGAATGTTATGGGTGCAAAAGGTTTCCGCTGGTTCCTGCGCTGTGCAGAGAAAATGCATCAAACACTTTTTGTCCAAGTCAGCTCTTGCATCCCGGCCCTCCCTGGATTTGAAACCAATGGCGGTCAATTTGATTTGATCGACATGAAAGAATTCAAAAATCATCCCCATGTTTTGGGCTTGGCAGAAATGATGAACTTTCCTGGAGTCATTCACGGTAACAAGGACGTATTAGATAAACTCGAAGAGTTTGAAGATCTTAACCTCGACGGGCATTCCCCCCTTTTGCAGGGTAAGGCACTGAATGCCTATATTGCTGCCGGCATTCAAAACTGTCACGAAACGGTGACCGCGGAAGAGGCAAAAGAAAAGCTTTCTAAAGGTATGGCACTCATGATTCGCGAAGGATCGGTGGCGAAGAATGTCACGGGTCTTGCGCCCGTGGTAACGGAATTCAATTCGATTCAATGTCTGCTTTGCACGGATGATCGCAATCCTCATGAGATTCACACAGAAGGTCACATTGATCACATTGTTCGCAAAATGATCAACGAAGTAAAAATGCCGGTGCATGTGGCTTATCGCCTTTCTTCGTTTTCAGCAGCGAAACACTTTGGACTAAAACGCATGGGCCTGATTGCCCCAGGGAAAACTGCCGACATTGTTCTTTTGAAAGATCTGGAAAAAGTCGACATCCAGCAAGTGTTCTCTAAAGGTCATCCGGTTGAAGAGCTGAATCTTCAGGCTTCCGTTGCCGAAAAGCTGAAGGACTCTGATCCACCGATTGAGAATACCGTTAAAAGATCGCCTCTTAAAGTTGAAGACTTTCACGTTCCACTTAAAGGCGGCAGCACCTATAACGTTATTGGAATTATTAAAGACCAAATTATCACAGAGCACTTGAAACTTCGTTATCCTTTTGAACAAGCCGATGTTCAATACATTGCTGTCATCGAAAGACACGGACAAGGACTACGTCCCTCTTTAGGACTGGTGCATGGATTGGGTCTTAAACAAGGCGCTATTGCATCGACAGTGGCCCACGATTCCCACAATATTGTCGTTATTGGCTCCCATCCAGAAGACATGTGTACGGCTGCAAATAAGCTTATTGAAATGGGCGGCGGTCTGGCTGTTGTTGAAAATAATGTCGTGCTAGATTCCATGGCTTTACCAATTGCCGGGCTCTTAAGCCTTGAACCTGCACACAAAATTGAAGAGTCTATTGTAAGCTTGCGCAAAGCCACCCAAAAAGTGGGCATAGCTATTGCGGAACCGTTTATTCAGATGGCCTTCTTGGCGCTTCCAGTGATTCCGAGCCTTAAGATCACGGACAAGGGATTAGTGGACGTCACCAAGTTTGAATTTGTTGATCTCGAAGTGCTCTAAAAACAAAAAAGCCTCAAGCTGTTTAAAACTTGAGGCTTTGCAAATGACAACGTTAAATTCTGTCTTTATTTCAATTTTTCTGCATTGAGAATAAGCAAGCAGCCAACCAACATCGTTGCAGAGCCCGCCACCAACGGCCAACTTAAAGTTTTGCCTTCAAGAAAGACGTCGATCAAGATTCCCAAAAACAATTGCGTCGCAATCACGAGACTGAACGTCAAGGCTGCCCCTAAATTCATAAGCGCAATCGGTGTTCCGATAACGATCGCCAGTCCACAAAATCCGGGAATAATTGTTCTCCAGCTCAACTGAATCGGACCCGCGCCCATGCTTCCCGTCCAAGGAATCCAACCTAGTTTAACACCAGCCCATAGAGTCAAACAGCCGATAAAAAACACGATGCCATTTACAAGCACGGTCGTTGAAAAACCCTGAATCCCCGCTGCCATTTTATTCATGGTCGCTTGGGAAACGATCGTTATACCCGTAAGAATTGGAAGCAATAGATAAAAATTCATCCGCGCAACATAGATCAAAATAAAGAGTCAGACAATAAGGAAGACTGCTACGTAACCACTTTCTCTGGCGAAATAGCACCTTTCAGAGAAAACTCAGAAATACTTTGCAGCGTTGTTTCGGCAATATTTCGAAGGGCTTCATTCGTCAGGAACGCCTGATGTGAGGTAATCAACACGTTTGGGAAAGTTAAAAGACGAGCTAGGATGTCATCTTGAAGAATCTTATCGGAAAGATCTTGAAAAAAGACGCTCTCTTCTTCTTCATAGACATCCAAGGCAGCTCCACCAATTGAGCCTGATTTTAAACCTTCCAACAAGGCCTTGGAGTCAATCAATGCCCCGCGACCCGTGTTGATAATAAAAACACCTGATTTCATTTGCGCGATGGCCTGGGCATCCACCATGTGGCGAGTTTGAGGAAGTAACGGAACGTGAAGAGAAATAACATCCGACTTTTGGCAAAGTTCTTCAAAGTTCACGAATGAAATACCTGGATTTTTTTCCATGTCTTCATCCTTTTTCACGTCATATACCAGAACTTTACAGCCAAAAGACACCATGATCTGAGCAAAGATCTTACCGATCTTTCCTGCGCCAACGACACCCACAGTTTTGCCATGAAGATCGAAGCCGACTAAATGATCCAAACAGAAATTCAAATCACGCACCCGCGAATAGGCCTTGTGAATTTTGCGATTCATCGTCAACAGAAGGCCCACTGCAAATTCAGCCACAGCGTGCGGAGAATACCCAGGAACTCGGCTTACAACGATACCATTGCGACGAGCAGATGCTACGTCTACGTGATTAAAACCCGCAGACCGTAAAGCGATCATGCGAACCCCGAGAGACTTCAGAGTTTTAATACACTCATCATCGATTTTATCGTTTACAAAGGAGCAGACAACGTCAGCACCTTTCGCTAAGCTTGCAGTGCCGCTATTAAGGCGCGTTTCTAAAAAACTTATGTCGTAATGAAGAGGCTCATTGGCAGCCAAAAATATTTCTTTTTCAAATTGATGTGTATCAAAGAACGCAATTTTCATCTTATACCCCGTGCCGCAAAAACATTAACCACTTACTACAACGCCAAGACTGTGCAGCTGCTGTTTTTTCTTTGATAGCTTCATCATCGTAAATCCACCAACCGCGCAGAAACAGGCCATCGCCGGGAACCAGGCAGACCAACCATAGCGATCTAAAAGCCAACCAATAATTGGCATTGCCGCCGCGGCACCATAATACTGAAAGGAATCAATCACACCTGAAGCAAATCCTGCCATTTTCTTACCGCCAATATCCATCGGCGCTGCCGACCCGACAATAGAGTGAGTTGCGTTGATCGGAAAAGAAATGGCTACCAAGATCGAAACGCCAATGAACGCATTCAAGACGTTAAAACCAATCAACAGACCACCTACAAAGAGTGTCACCGAGGCAAAAAAGTAGAGTGCCATAGCCACAGGAGCCCGTTGCCCAGAATAGAATTTATCCGAAATCCACCCTGAAATAAACGACCCCAGAACGCCAACGAAAGGCATAAAAGTAAGGGCCCACATCACAATTCCAGTTCCGTTGCCATTTAACTTCAACTTTTCAACGAAAAATAAAGTCGCCAGCTGATCTGAACTATGTCGAGCAGCCCCGGTGCAGGCATAGGCTATCGCATAATACCAAACTAAAGGGTGATTAAAAATTGTCTTAAAAGATTCCTTCAAGGAGACTCGCACACCATCTCGGTCATCAATTTCATCGACGACCAGATCGTCGGGAAACCCTGCAAGCTCTGGAGAATCTTTAACAACAAAAGTCACTAGGATCACGGCCAGGGCCGCGACCAGAGGTGGAAGACGAAACAACCAACGCCAGTTGTTTTCAGCTACGACAAAGGCGCCAATCGCAAAGCCCGTAAGAATAAAGGGCGCAAGTTGTGCTGTGGCCATTTGACCAAGCTGAACCATGAAACCAAAAATACCCGAAAAGGTTCCGCGCTCTTGTCTGCGAAACCAAGCGGCATTAATTTTCACCATTCCTGGAGCGCCCCAGGCTTGTAAATATCCGTTTAAAAGAAGAATCATGCTGAATGTCGAAAACGAAGAAACAATAGGGCTAAAGCCACAGATCAAATTGACAACGATTGTACCCACGCCACCAATCAGCATCGCATTTTTACCACCAATACGATCGGCAAAAAGACCATTGATCAACTGACCCGTGCCATAGGCAAAACTAAATGCCGCCCACAGTGCGGAAATATCCGCCTTAGAAAACTGAAACTCATTCACCAAATAGGGCGTGGCGGATCGAAAGTTATAGCGACACATATAGTAGGAGGCATACATCAGACCGAGGGCAACCCAATTGAGAACCCGTCGTCGCCTAAAACCACGAGGATAATGATGAATGAACTCTCTTTTTTGCGTGCTCATTTAAGGACCTTTAATCGAAGGCTCAGCGGTCCAGACGTAAATGATTTTTTCCTCACCCATGTTCATCTCGAGAAAAAAGCGCCCCTTAGAAAGCCATGCATGAGAGCGTGTCCGTATTCCAAGGCGCATATCTACATCTTGATCACACCAAGGGGCATTACCAGGATGGACCCATACTACTTCTTGTGTGAGAACCTCGCTAGAAAAATCGTAGACGGCTCGGCGCTCACAAAAACCCACTTCCCCCTCACGATAATAACGAAGGGTGTTAACGCCGGTATCAGAGAATTCATAGTTTATTTTCAGCGCGGGATTTGGTGGCGGGAGCTCGTGGCCTTGATAGATGATACTCGTGAAAAGCCAGAATCCAACTATAGACTCAAGAATGGTCATTGAAATCCTCGTCTGCGAAGAATCTCTTTACCCGCCTGTAAATCACCGGGGTTTTGCAACTCAGACTCCATCACCAGATGAAGGCTTTCACCAAAGTCCTTAAAGTCACTGCCTGGCACTAAACGATTTAAAGTTAAAGCGGCCAAACGCAGTCCAACAACATTTCCGAAACGCTCGTGCAAATCCCAAAGCGTGCCACTGATGATTCCGGAATCATGATAGAGACCGCCGTTTTTATCATTCAGAGTGATCGCATTCACGACCGAGCGACGAAAAGGGCCTTTCAAATAGGAGGCTTCTGCCATATTCGGGTTATTTAGTTGAATGGCTGTAAAGAAGTCAGCAAGGCCTTCATTGATAGAGCCTCCCTCGCCTTCAAAGGGTAAGCCGGCGACAACATCCACCAAAGCGTGAACACTTTCATGAATGACCACAGAAGGGTCCTGTGAAAGATGGCTATATATTTCATCATCCCCGGTCCCGAGGCGAATTTTTCCTTGATAGTAAAATGCGGAATTTGTTTTTTCAGGAGCGCCCACATAGACTTCTGCCTGAAGTTGAAACGGAACACGCACGCCCAACATTCGCTCAAACCAATTTAGCGATTCATCTAAGAAATAAAAAGCCTGCACCTGATCAAAACGTGCATCTTTGGGGTTAAATTTCAGTGGACCTTTGATTTCGGAAACTTTCACTTCCGCTTGAGAGCTCACAAGCAAACGTGAATTTGAAAGAGTCGGCTGCGTTTGAAGTCCTCGTAACAGAACTTCTTGAAGGTCACTCTTTTGTGGGCCTTTGGGAAATACCCAGGCCAAAGTATCTTGAAATTGAGATCCGACTCGTTTGACACTTTGAACTTGAAGGTGATTATTTAAGCGTGCTTCCCACGAAGCGCCCTTGGCATCAGTATACACAACATGCCAAAGAGGCTGATAAAATCCTCGCTTGTGGTTTATAACAATTGAAACCTGACTGGGTGGATGTCGGCGAAAGATAGAAAAAGCGCCCTGCAAATCTTTGACGATTCGCTCGCGTTTGTTCAGAAACTCATCCAGAGGTAACGTCAGCAATTTATCTTGATTAAGAGAAACTAAGGCGCGAACAGCGACCTTGCCCGACTTATCAGACACTTCTTTTACATAGGAGCCATCGATGGGAATCCCATTAAATTCTTGAGTCTTTAAGCGAAGGGTCTGACCTAAGGATAATAGGTCCGTTTCTTGAGAGAGCTTGATAGTACTGAGGAGTTTAAGCTCCTCAGTATTTTGACCGGATCTCCACTCGACAGAATGGAGATCACTTTTGGGAGTGCAGGAGGACAGAGCCAACAGAAGAATCGATAGAATCTTTCTCATGGGTAAACCCTCCTTCTTTAACTTTACTCAACGTTCATAGTTTTTTCTAGATAAGTGCCATCGCCATTTTCAAATCGCAAAGTGTGTTTTCCTGGAGAGAATTTGCCCAGACGAACTTCTTTTTGGAAAGGAATCAAGACCATGATGCACATGCCTTCTGACACAGAGGCAACAGATTTAACAACGTGGTTGTAATTGTCTTTATGATCAACGTCGGCTCTTTTCCATTTGTAGCAACCATTTTGGAAAATACCATTAACTACAACAAATACATCTGAAGAAGAGTCAAAGCCACCTGGTACATAAACACCATTGATGCCAATTTGCACTTCACGCTCAACAGGAGCCGCTTGTCCTGCCATTGCCACGGAACCCATACCAAAAACTGCTGCTAAAATAACTGCGAACAACTTCATGTTAATCTCCTTGTAAAAAGAACTTCCTGGAAAAAGAAATACCCCTAGAATGGAGAAATGACGATGATGGAGATCATGAATGCTCTGCGGCTTGCGATATTCAACCCGGGGTGGAGCCTCTATTGAATCATATTTAGGAGAACCTACAAGATGTATCGTACTTGGGACAACCTTGTTGTCCGCAGTGAATCCGAATTGAAAGATCCCGCAAGGCTGCGCTGCCTCAATCGCGGGCACATTTTTTCTCGGTGGGCGATGATCATTGGCTTTGCCTGTGCGGGTCTTATGAGCCTGTCGATTATGGGAGCCTTGCTATGGGTCTTTGCTTTTGAAAAGTTTGAACTTAAAGGCGCCATGGCGGCACTTTTCATGTTGGTGCTGGGAGCGATTTTCTTTTGGGGCAGCTTCATGTTTAAAAAAGATCTTGGCTTAGATCCTATTCAGGGTTTCTTAAAGCACCCAGAGAAATATCAGTTCATTCCGGGAAAACTCACCTCTTCTTACTATAGCGCCCGCGATCGTCGTCAGCAAAGTATGATCGTGGCGGAAGGAGAGGCTGAACTGCCCTCCGGTACCAAACTTCCGGTGCATGAAGAGTTTCATTATAGCATTTGGCCCTTCACGAATCGCGAAAATGAAGCGCACATGAATCCGGTTTCAGCCCATTTCATCTGTGAAAAAGAGAACCCCTCCTGGGCCCGCATGGTCGGAATCGATAAGGCCTACCTTACGCTTAAAGATTGATCTGTCCGTGCTTTTCGAGCTTCACGTGAGCGCCAGTTGTGGTGTTTACAAATTCAATGACTTTCGATACGGGGGCTGAGTGCCCCTCCCAGTATTCTGCCCGCTCGACATTGACCTTGAGCAATTGGATTTGCGAATCGCGCACCCCTTGCGGAAACCAAGCCAGGTAAGCCTGTCGCCACAGTTGCTCAACTCTGCCGGGAATATTTTCGAGTTCCGCTGTCCCTGATATAGAAATATATTTGGTGCCCGCGGCATAGGTAAGGTTCACGTATGGATCGCTTTTAATCTCTGAAATTTGCTGGGATTTCTTGGAAATCAGAAACCAAAGAACTCCCTCAAAATCCACATCTTGAGTCAATAGCGGAGCACTGTGGAGATGATGGTCCGATGTCATCGTAGTCAGCATCGCGACTTTCACACCTTTGATGAGATCGTTAAGCTTATCGATTTCGGTGTAATCACTTTTGGTTTCTTTTTCCTCCATGATCGACTCCTTTCAATAAAGGGTAGCCTTCCACTTTGTTAGAACCAATCTGTTATTTTACAGAATG